>JAFGLT010000078.1 GCA_016927895.1 Candidatus Bathyarchaeota archaeon
CGCCCCTTAATCCTCGACCGCAAAGTGCTCATAAACAAGGAGCAGTGGCGCGGAACAATCGTGGAGTTCAACATTGAAGGCGACTACCTGCGGGCTAGACCCAAGATTCTGGAGTACTTCAAGCAAACAGCCATGGTTAACCCCTATGCAAACTTGACATTCGTCGACCCGAAAGGCAGGCTCTACAAGTTCACCCGAGCCACAGCAAACATGCCTGAACCGCCCAAAGAAACTGATCCACACCCATACGGCGTTGACGTGGAACTGCTTCAACGGCTTATTCAGATGACGCCGTATAAGACCATGCAGGAGTTTTTGAAAAACCACTTTCACAGGGTCGGCGACATCACCGCACAAAAATTCCAAGTGTTCAGCGGCTTAACCACCGCCACCTGCAAGAAACACGGCAATCTCGACCATCAAGATATAAACTGGACTGGGGGACCAAGTTGCCCCCGTTGCGGTCAACCATTAACGCTTAGCGCTTCTAAGAACCCGAAAAAGCTTTCCCACCAAGAAATTGTCAGGCTGATGCAGCACCTTAAAAAGTTCAAGGAGTTCCTGCCACCAGACGCCAGCTGCCTGTCACCCTTAGGTGAAGAATTATTGAAAGCTGGAATTATGAAGGAGCTGAACCCTGAATACTTGGTTGTGAATCAGCGTAAACCCGCAACTTACGCGGGTCACCCCTTCATCATCGAGCTGGGCATTGCTTACGGCGGCGATATTCCGCGGAAAAGCAGTTTCGTCATCTACCGTTTCGCTAATAAGATTCCGCTGCTTTACGATGAAGCAAGCGACGTTTCATACAGGGTGATAAACTCAATGAATTGGCGCAGATACAAGGTTTCCCCTGACATGCCTATAGCCATCGTAGTGCACATTTGCAGCACCAAAGTACCCTACAAAACCGTGGGAAAAGAGTTCATCGCCGACCGACCCGAAGTCCGAAAGGAAGTGGCAAACGCGCTGCGTGAGGTCGGCCGTCAACTCCAACATTTCTTGTCCAAACGCGAACACGTGGACAGGGAGAAAAAGCGGCTTAGCGTTTTCGCCAAGTACCTCCCCAGAATCGCCGAGTTCTCTACAACCCTTGCTGGAAAAGAGAAGCGGCCTGACATTCAAAAATTGATAAAGAGCGTGCAGAAATATGGCACAGAAGAAAAGTAAAGGCGTTATCGCCGAGAAGAAACACGAGATAATGGGCAGCCTAAAAAAACTAGGCACACAAATTTACGACCAACTTGACAGCGGCAACTTCCCAACAATCACCATGCCCAGCCGCTCCACAGAGAACATACACTACGACCCCGATATTCGCCAGTACATCCTAGGCGACAAAACAGTCACCCGAAGCGCACGGAACATCCGCCATGTCAAACCTTTCACGCAGTTATCTTGGGCTGCCATGTTCTCAAATGAGCTTACTTTTCACCGTAAAACCTCAACCCTGAGAGACGTCTACTACTCCGCCCAAGCTTACAACATGACCTTCAAGGACCAGCAGGAATCCAACAACATAATAACCGACCTAGAGACGGCGACTGGTCGTTCCAGAGAAGACTTCAACATTTTCCCTGAAGAACGCTCAGCAGTCTTCGGCGACCTAACCATAGAGTACACGGTTCCAGGCTACGAGGGCAAAACATTGAATCTGTCGTCACACCCCGACGGCGTCTTGATTGGCCCTGCGTTAACTTCCTCCGAGTTCGCAAGCACAACCGCGGACAAGGTTATAGCCATAGAGAAAGGCGGCTTGTTCACACGGTTCATTGAAGAGAACGTGCATAAAAAACACAATTCCATACTGGTCTTGACTGCTGGTCAAGCGCCTAGGCAAACACGCTACTTCATACGACGCTTGCACGACGAGCTAAATATACCCGTGTATATCTTCACTGATGGCGACCCGTGGGGAATGCATATCGCCATGGTCATAATTTCCGGCTCAGCCAACGCTGCGCACCTACGAGATTTAACCACTCCTGACGCCATTTGGAGCGGCGTCTGGGCTTCAGACATCGTCAACTACAAGTTGCCCACCGACCCGCTGGATGAAGTAGACATTAAACGTCTTCACGAGCTACAGAGGGACCCAAGGTACCAAGGCGACCCGCTGTGGCAGAGAGAAATCAAAACTTTCCTCAAAATCAAGCGAAAGGCGGAGCAAGAGGCTTTCAGCAGATACGGTCTAACCTATATTGTTGATGAGTATTTGCCGGCTAAACTGTACGATAAAAATAAGGGTAAAAAGAAGAAGTAGTTCCGCTTCTTTTTCAAAGCTTTGACTGACGTGGCTACGTCGGCTGTGCTCAAAACAGGCATATTTGCCGCTTAATAGTGGTTCGTTGCAGAAAACGTAAGGGTTAGAAAAGTCGCAGGTTTCAGCGGATTTACATGTGGTATTTTTGTATGAAGTCTCTGGTTTGTTTTTGCAGACCTAGTTCGTTGCAGAAGCTGTTGCAGGAACCGCACATTTTTCCAGCGCTCATGCGTCTTACGTGTAGCTTTCTTAGCTCCATTCGCCTGTGTATGTTTACTATTCCAGCTTTGATTTCTTTTGCGTCTTGATGAGTTATTGCTTCCATTTGTTGCACCTCTTTTTTTGCTAAATACTATATGGTGACGGTGGGGATTATTCTTTGAGGTTAAAAAAGAGACCATATTTTGATTTTAGTCACATTAGATGTTACTTAAACATACATGTAAATAAGGAAAAGTTAAATTATTATACACCAGTTACAATTAATGTTACTATAATCCCTAAAGAAGGGAGTAAACGTAACAAATAGAAAAGAGGACGCTGAAAATGGTTAACCAAGACATTGAACAAGAAGCTGTTCCCCTACCTTTGCTGACTGAACCATGGTTCAAACAAAGGTTTCCCGATATGGAAAGCATCCGGTTTATGGAGGGCGTAGGCGAACACTGGAAAAGACGGAAACTAAATTCCGTCATCGTTGTTGCTTTTCACGCCGATTTGGAGGTGGCGCAGCTTAAACATTTTTTCCCACTCTTTTTCACAGAGTACCTGATCCGCAACGGGTATTCAGTGAACCCTGTTGTTTACATTGGAGCACTGCGAGATATCGGTCGTGGCTATCATCGGGGAGACATCAGAGAAAGAGTTGCAGAGGCGCATAACTTCTTTCAAGGCATATTCACGCCAAGTGCACGGGTAGTAATTGTTGAAGACAGGATTGAAATTCAGAGAGACGTCTACAGCATCTTGAGGATACTTGAGTTTGAAAAAAGTCTCCAAGCAATTCTTGGACAAATGAACACGCCAGAAAAACTTCAGGAAGCAGAGACTGTTAAGCTCACAGACAAGGAGTACCCGCTCACGAACTACGAGAAAGAGCTACTAAGCATTTACCTCTTCGAGAGAAATAAACTTGGAACAGAAATCAAAAAATACCCATACGTAAGCTGGGGCTTAGAATCCCTAGGTTATCTAGGAGCGTCGTACAATTTTTTTGACAAGTCAAACGCGGGGCTTTCTGTTCTTAAAAAAATGATTTGTGTAGACCAAGGCATAGAGTATCCAGCAACCATTGTTTTACCTGAACCTATTGCAGTCTCAGGCAGCCTCATGAGGTACTTGCATTCAAGAGACCTGAATCCAGATGAAACCTTATTCATAAGCGACTCTTACAGCGACATTAGCCGAAAGATTTATGAGCGGGAAAATGTTTCCCTGAAATTCCTTGATTATCTTTTGCGGAATATAATTCGACCCTTTGCTAAAACATCCCAAATCAAAGATTGTGAAGCGTGTTGGGATAAACTTGCCACAAATAAAAACTTGGACGAGCTTGCATCTCGTGAACTGAAACGCCTTGTTTTGAAGTGCTATTGGGAGTTCATAAAGCCGTATTACCAGTCCATGGAAACGATTCTTGGCACTCATGAGAGCTTGTTTGTTCCAGAAGAGTTAACTGAGAAAACGTTGGACGCTTTAGGTTCTGAGCGGAATAGACAAATTCTGACGGAGCTTGCGAAGCATCACCAAAAACATGGTTCGCCTATGACTGTGAACGAATTGTTTGAAAAGATGGAATTGAAAAAGGGAGCGAAGAAAGGGCTTTGGAGGAACTTGGATACTCTTGTGAAATGCGGGTTGGTGGATAGAATCCCTGAAGGGCGAAAACTTCAGAAGTACACCATATATGGAAACAAGACAACAATCCGCATACGCCTGCCCCTTACCGAGGAAAAACGTGGCTTTCGAAGCATCACCTGACGCAAGGATAGCGTGATAGTTGAAAACGTATGCGGTAATGTAATCGAAAAAACTGTTTAGCCATGCTCAGCCGTTAACAAGCAAAGTTTGCAATCGAAAGTATAAAATAACTGTTGCTGTTTTATGTAGGAACCACATCAAAAAGGAAGGAATGGGCATGAGCGAAGGAGACACATTCTGGGTATCGCTAGCTGAGAAGTTTTTAGGGCTTCTTCTAACAATCGTAGGCGCTTTATTCCTATATTTTACTCTCACCAGCACTGCTGCTCTGGCTGGGTTCACGGGGCTTTTCGGTTTCTTAAGCGTCGTGGTTTTGCTTATTGGCTTGTTCCTGCTTATCGTTAGGCCGCCAGAATAGGCTTTATTCTCTTCTTTCCACTACCATTGTGCAGTTGGTGACTAGCGCGGCTATGACGCCTAGAGCTGCCAGCCATGGGGCTATGACAGCGCCTATGACGCCTACGGTGGCGGGGATTTCAAGCAGTTGTTTTCCTTTCTCGTCTTTCACGATTATTCTTGTTACGTTTCCTTCGCGGAGGAGCTCTGCGACGCGGTCAACGAGGTTGTTTGATGAAACAGTGTATTCTTCTCGAGTGACTTTGGCTGCTGAGGCGCCGCAGACAGGACAAAACTTATCAGCTTCTTTCAGAGGAGCACCGCATTTAGTGCAGTAAGGCATGCTTTTTCACCTCACTTTGCCAACCGTTGCAGCCAACTTAAAAATTTTGTCTATTTTTAGGCTTAGTATTTATTAACCTAAGCCGCATTATTTTTCGGTCAGTTAAGCTTATGCGTAGCAAAAACAAAGAGAGTTGTTCAAATGCCTATCCGTCAGCCCATAGTATGCGTTCTAGGACATGTGGATACTGGCAAGACTTTGCTTTTGGATAGAATTAGACGGACACGCGTGCAGGCGAGAGAGGCAGGCGGCATAACTCAGCACATAGGTGCAAGCTTTTTCCCTGTTGAGACACTTAAGCAGTTGATTGGACCATTTCTTTCCGCACTAAAAGGGGACGTTCAGATTCCTGGTTTGCTTATTGTTGACACTCCTGGACATGAGGCTTTCACTAATTTAAGGCGGAGAGGCGGAAGCGTAGCGGACATAGCCATTCTCGTGGTTGACGTGTTGAAGGGGTTTGAAGCGCAAACGTACGAGTGTATTGAAATACTGAAAGCCAAGAAAACCCCGTTTATTGTGGCGGTGAACAAAATCGACCGTATCCCCGGGTGGAAGCCACAGCAAGGCACGTCTTTCTTGAAGGCTTACGCGGTTCAGGACGCTTATGTTAAAGAGAACGTGGATAACAAGCTCTATGAGGTTATGGGCACCTTCTCTCGGGAGGGCTTCCGCACTAACCGTTTTGACCAAATCAAAGATTTCACGTCTACAATCGCTTTGGTTCCTACCAGCGCAAAAACCGGCGAGGGCATGACCGAGCTTATGATGGTTCTCGTCGGTTTGGCGCAACAGTACCTGAAGAAGCGTTTGCAGACCACAGAAGGACCAGCGAAGGGTTCCGTTCTCGAAGTCAAAGAAGAACCCGGATTGGGATTAACGCTTAACAGCATAATTTATGATGGCACACTGGAAAAAGACGATTTAATCGTGGTAGGCGGCAAAGAGAAGCCGATTGTAACCCGTATAAGAACGATTCTTGTGCCTAAACCGTTGGATGAAATCAGAGACCCCCGAGACAGGTTCAGCTCGGTTAACTGCGTGTATGC
>JAFGLT010000079.1 GCA_016927895.1 Candidatus Bathyarchaeota archaeon
CCTCAGCGAAGCATTATACCAGAAAGTCTACAAGAAATTCGACCATAAACTGGCAGAATCAGTAAACTTTGAGTGCTGGCCTGAACCCGACGAGAAAATGCGCGATAAAAACCTCGAAGAAGAATTTGACGTCTTATTCAACACGGTTTCCTTAGTATACGCTGCAAGACAGCAGGCGAAGCTTAAACGAAGATGGCCCCTTGCTAAGGCGATTGTAGTCGCACTAGAAAAAGCGTCTGAAGCCCTGAAAAAACATGAACAACTATTCTTGGAGTTAATCAACGTTAAAGCCGCTGAATACACAACCCAAGTTCCAGACTATGTTGGAGACGAAAACTGGGTTTCCGCCACAGAAGACGACGTGCACGTGTTTGTAAGCGGAAAACGCGACGACAAGCTGCTGGGTGAAGGCATAATGCGCGATTTAGCCCGCCGAGTTCAAGCATTAAGAAAAGACCTGGGTTACGTGCCCACAGACGTTTTGGACGCTGTGCACATCGCCGAGCTCGACGAAGACTGCATGCAGCTTTTACAGTCCTACTTGGAAGAGATGGCTCAGCTAGTCCGCACCAAAAAAGTGTACTTACACGCAAACCGCACTGACCTCAAAGCCGAATGGCACGAAACAAAACTCGACGGCAAACGCATATACATAAACATCCACTAAACACCACTGTTTCTTTTCGCGACCAAAACGCTTTATTCCTTGAGTTGCGGTTTTATTCCAGAAGCAACACCTCGACGGGCCGGTAGATCAGTCTGGTATGATCGCCGCGTTCGCAACGCGGAAGCCGGGGGTTCAAATCCCCCTCGGTCCACTTTTCTTGGCTAATTAAATTGTTCGCCGCATTTTTTGCAGTAGCTGGCGTCGCTGTCGTTTTGGCTTCCACAAGATTTGCATTTCTTGCCCGCTGCTTCAAGTGGCGTTTCTATTGGGTTTACCTCGTTTTTCCAAGCATACAGAATAAGCACGTATGTTCCTTTTTCGTCTGGAATCACTTCAGGGAGGTCATGGGTTATTGTTCCTCCTAGAAACTTGATCATCTGATTTTTGTCATTAAAAACTTTCGCTACTTTGATTTTTCCGGTTGACGGTTCTCCTTCTTTTCCGCCCCCCTTGTACGTAGCAGACGCGTTTGCCATTCCGCTGGGAAGCCTTTTTCCCGCTTCTCCCTCTTCAAAAACCACTTGAACGGAACCATCTTCGTTAATTACGACCGTGTATCCTCTGCCTGAATCCTTTTTCTCTTCTAACCCTTTCACTTTTTCCTTAATAATAGTTCTGCGTGCTTTCCGATTACGAAGAAAAAAATAAACCAATACCAAAACGATACCTAAACCAATAAACCAGAGGATAACACCAAGCGTTTGAAGAGTCATAACACTGCATTATGAATCAGCGTATTTCTGTTTTTCTAGTTTCCTTCTGCCACTATCCTAGAAAAAAGTTACGCAATGTAGAAGCTTAGGGTTCAAACTCCCAGTTTACGCGTACCTTTTTGGAAAAATAATTGTTCCAACACAAAATTGAAGGTAAAATGACTTCGAAAAAACGGTACCTGTAATTTTCTGTAGAAAGTTTTGTTCCATCCACATGCAATACACTGGGCGGATCCCTTTTTGAGGTCGAAAGCTAATTTTCTGTTGCAAACAGGGCATTTCAACCTAAGGGCGCCTCATCGTAGGGGTGATTCGGAACATGTGTTGCTGATTTTTTTTATTCATGCCGTTTCGGGGATTGCCTATGGAATTAGGACTAATATTGATTACGTATTTAGAATCAGTATTTCTAATGGTACTATTGAAATTTTCATGTGTAGACTGACTTTTTATGGAACTGACAGTAATTTAAAAACTATCTTCTCAATCTAATTCTCCAAAACTAGTAGTCATACAGCACTATGTTCCAGTGAGTTTAGTTTCTAAACGCCATTCTTAAATATTGTTCACAAATTAGAGGTTGACTAATACATGAAAAAAAATTAGAGGGTATTAAATGAAACAAGCAGATATTGTAGTTATAGGGGGCAGCGCTGCTGGCATTCCGGCGGCGATAACAGCTAGAAGGCGATACCCAGAAAAAAGCATAATTTTGATAAGAAAAGAGAAACAGGTCCTAATTCCCTGTGGCATCCCATACATCTTTGGCACGTTGGGAAAACCAGAGAACAATTTGATACCAGATGCTGTGTTAAAGAATAATAACATAGAGTTAATTGTTGATGAAGCCGTAGAACTACACGCCAAGGAATTAGACCCTAAAGAAAAGAAAGTAGTATTAGCGAGCGGCGAATCAGTTTTATACGAAAAGTTAATATTGGCAACTGGATCGTCACCGGCCATTCTCCCTATACCTGGATTTGATAAGAAAAACGTTTTCACAATAAAAAAGGACGTTAAATATCTACAAACCCTGCTAGACACTTTAAAAAACGTGAAAGATTTGGTGATCTTAGGCTGCGGATTTATTGGAGTTGAATTCGCTGACGAATGTAAGAAGAACCGCGATATCAACGTAACAGTAGTGGAAATGCTTGACCAATGCCTGCAAATTGTATTCGGTGAAGGAGCATGCAAATGCTGTCAAGAGATTGAAGCTTATCTCAAACAAAAAGGCATAAACATACTCACAGGAGCCAGCATCGTAGAAATCCTTGGTGATAAATCAATAACAGCTGTTAAACTATCAAATGGCACAGAAATAAAAGCAGACGCATTAATTGTTGGAGTAGGTGTACGCCCCAATGTAGAACTTGCGAGAAAAGCAGGTTTAGCAACAAACAAATGGGGAATAGTAGTCGATACTACCATGAGAACATCAGACCCAAACATTTTTGCATGCGGCGACTGCGCTACAAAATTCTCATTCTTCACCGGTCAACCCTCAACTTTGAGACTTGCGTCAATAGCTACAACCGAAGCTCGCATAGCCGGTGCAAATCTA
>JAFGLT010000080.1 GCA_016927895.1 Candidatus Bathyarchaeota archaeon
CCACCGGACCCGCTAGATTTTGCTATTCGAATGTTTAAAACGGACAAATTCCGCTTCTCCTTTTAAATACCATATTTGCATGTAATATCGTAACTTGGAGGAACCTGTGGTGACTGTCCATTTTGTTAAATGGGATACTTCCCTTGACTTGATGAAGGAGGCTAACTGTCTCTATGATGCGGCGGGCACTTTTGACTGTGTTGAAAAGGGCGACCTTGTAGCCGTAAAGCTGCACGTGGGTGAGTTAGGCAACCCGTATTATGTTCAGCCGTTTTTTGTCCACGACATAATTCGCAGGGTCAAAGAGGCGGGTGGTAAGCCGTTCCTAACTGATGCCAACACTTACTATCAGGCGCAACGCAACAACGCGTATGATCACATGGTTACGGCGTTGACTAACGGGTTCAACATGGCCCCGTTTATTGTGGCGGACGGGCTTCGAGGCGAGAACTACAAGATAGTCAAGACTAAGGGCATATTGAACAAGATTGAGGTGGCAGGCGCCATAGCCGAGGCTGACGCCATGATTGTGGTGTCGCATAATAAGGGGCATGAGCTGAGCGGTTTTGGTGGTGCCATAAAAAATTTGGGTATGGGTTGCGCGTCGCGCGCGGGCAAACTGCGGCAACATAGGACGGTGGGGTTGGAGATTGATGAGTCGAAGTGTATCGGCTGTGGCAAGTGTAAGGAAGCTTGCCCGATGAGTTTGCCAGAGATTTTTGGCGGAAAAGCCCGGAATATTTCGCCTTTGTGTATGCGTTGCCCCTTTTGTGCGGAGGCTTGTCCCACGGGCGCCATAAAGCTTGTAGATAAGGAGAATATTTGCAGGGCGCTTGCTTCAGCGGCGTACGGTGTGCTCTCCACTTTCAAGAACAAGAAAGTGTCATACGTGAGTTTCGCTAAGGACATCACACAGTATTGTGACTGCCTGCCTAGTCCCGGCAAGGTCGTAATGAATGACGTTGGCATCTTCGCCTCCGACTCGCCTGTTTCCATAGACGGAGCGTTCCTCAAAATGAGTAACTACAAGCTCTTCAACGACGCCTACCAAGTAGATTGCATGTTGCAAGTCCGCGAATCAAGGGTTCTTGGCATCCAGGGCGACGTTAAACCTAAGATACAGAAAATAAGCTGATTGCGCCAAACCAGCAGCCAGCACATAAGGTGCTTATACGAGTGTTTTTTGTTTATCTCCTTTAACGAAGTTTGAAACTCTAACTCCGATTAACCTGATTTTGCGGTCAGTTTTAAGGTAAGGCTCGAGCAGTTTCCTTGCCGTTTTCTGCAAGTGTTGCAGACGATTAGTCATGTAATTCAGTGTTTGGCTGCGGGTGTGGGTTTCGAAGTTTTGGTAGCGTACTTTTACGGTGACTGTTTTGAAAAAAAGCTTTTGCTCTACAACCTGTTTGGCGACTTCGTGCGCAAGATCGTCCAATGCCGTTAGCACAGTTGCTGCGTCGTCAGTGTCTTCTTCGAAAGTTGTTTCGTGGCTTACTGATTTAACTTTGGTTCTGGTTTCCACTTCGCTGCGGTCGATGCCGTGTGCCGACAGGTGCATTTGTGTGCCCATTGCGCCGAAAGTTGCAACTAGTACGGTGGGGTCGTAACTTGCTAAGTCGCCGATTATTTGGATTCCCATGTTTTTGAGTTTAGCCTCAGTTTTTCGTCCAACCCATAGGAGTTTACGAACTTGAAGAGGCGCCAAGAACGCTTCTGCCTCTTTCTCTTTGACTACGG
The DNA here is from genome assembly GCA_016927895.1 of Candidatus Bathyarchaeota archaeon. Taxonomy (GTDB): domain Archaea; phylum Thermoproteota; class Bathyarchaeia; order Bathyarchaeales; family Bathycorpusculaceae; genus SG8-32-3. Next base: position 1,738 of record JAFGLT010000080.1, read on the forward strand.
TTAAGCCGTGTGGCTTCTGGTAGTCGCTAGCTACTTTCGCGACAAGCTTGTTTGGTCCTATGCCTATCGAGCATGTGAGGTTCTCTTTCTCTTTTACCTCGCGTTTGAGCTTTCGGGCTAATGCTTCAGCTTCAGCGTAATCCTTCACTCTGGTGCTTAAGTCCAAAAAGGCTTCGTCTATTCCCCACTGCTCAAATTTATCCGCGTACTTCCTTGCTATTTCCATGATTTCGTTGGAGACTCTGATGTACAGGGGAAAGTTCGGTGGCAGATAGATAGCTTCTGGACAGAGCTTCCAAGCGCGGCTGATGGGTAAACCTGATTTGACGCCTGCTTTTCTTGCTTCGTAGTTGCTTGTGCTCACTACACCGCGTCCTTTGCCCTCTTTTGGGTCAGCACCAACGACAACTGGTTTGCCCCTATACTCTGGATGTTCGCGTTCTTCCACTGCAGTGTAGAAGTGATCCATGTCCATATGGAGGATTATGCGCTTCTTTTCGCTCATGAGCAGTCACTTAGGTTTTGGTGTGTTTTCGATTTAAAACCTGTCGCTGAGAACTAAGCTGAATCAGAATCAGAATTTAGTATTCATAATGCTTAAGGCTGTCCGCTATAAAGTGTTCCTACTAATAGACCTTGGAGGAAAATTTGTACTATGCCTCAAATGTCAAAGGAATCTGCCAGCCAAATAGCAGTTGAGTTTCTCAAGCAACAGAAGAATACTGATAGAGTTGACGTTGCTGTCGTTGAAGAGCAAGACGACGGCTGGACGGTCAGGGGAACGTGCCCTATAGACTTGGAAGGGCACCCTTGGGTCGAAAAATTCGCCGTTGTCGTAGATTGGAAAGGAAAAATCAAAGACATAAACTACGGACTGCTATAACATAGCCTCCGACTTTTTTATTTTCCAATGTCAACGGCAGCTGAATCCCAAACTACAGTAGACAACAGGATACACTGATATGTCATAAAACGTTTTGTCCTACCCTAAATTTTCAGGCACATGACTGCCGTTACAAAATCTTTTAATCTTTAGAAGATGTTAGAGTATTGAGGAGATTGGAAATGCCGCGAGCCTATGTTTTAATAAATGTGGAATCAGGTTCAGAAGACGAAGTATTGAAAGAATTGAAATCAGTTGAGGGAGTAGAAGAATCCTACTTCTCATACGGAGTCTACGACTTGATTACGAAAATCAAAGCCGACACAATGGATAAACTTAAAGAGATGGTAACCCGGCGGATCAGAACCCTCAGCAAAGTCAGATCAACACTAACACTGATAATGATGGAAGAATAGTAGCGTTCCGCAAAAATTTTACCGAAAAATGCTGTAGCCTCTCAACTCCTTATTTCTTAAACCCTCCATTTTTTAGTAAAAGAAGAAATCGAAAGAAAACAAGAAACCCTAGTTTAATCGAGTTTAAAAAATGAAAAAAATGAAGTTACGGCGCGTTTTAGATGGCGCCTGTACTTCGCTCAATGGTTCTTATTCGGACCACATCATCGATTGGGGAGACGAAGATCTTTCGTCCACAGCTCTTGTTGCTGCCCTGTGGTTAAAGCCATTTTTTGCCAGACATCTTCATTTTGAGCTTGGCTACTTCCAACTCGAGATGTTGAACTCGTTTTTTCAACTTTTCAATATCTTCAAGGGCAGTTTCGGGTGTTTCGGGCATTCTCTTTTTCCTCCATGTTCATTCTTATTCTTCAATCACGGGAAGTCTTTGTCCATCATGTCTTCTGGGTATGCATATGTCTTATGTTCTGCGATGTCGAGGCCGAATAGTTCTGCGTCTTTGTTTGCTCTAAGCAACCCGGCTTTGTTAATCACCCAGAATAGGGCGAAGCCTGTTCCAGCGGCCCATGCGATTATTGATAGTCCTCCTACAGCCTGTACTCCAATCTGAGTGAGCCATGTTCCGATTGTTGAGGTAGCGTATATTGGGTGTCCTCCGAGGAACGTTGTGCCGAAGAGTGCTGCTGCGATTAGGCCCCAGAAGCCGCATGCTGCGTGTACTGGGACGCAAACTGCTGGGTCGTCGATGTGTAGCTTCATTTCTAAGAGCCCTTGAACGAAGGTCATAATCAGCCCTGCGATTAAGCCTGTTATGAACGCGAACAGAGGATGCATCATAGAAGCGCCTGCGCATATCGCCACTGCTCCAGCCAATAGACCAGCCATTGACGTCAAAGCGTGTCCTCTTGAAGTTACTGCTGCACCGAACAGACCTCCTGCCATAGCCATTGCCGTTGTAACTGCTACCCATGCGAGTTCGATGTTTATTGTTTCCGCGTTGGTTGCTACGCTTGAGCCGACGTTGAATCCGAACCAGCCGAATACTAGTAGCCATGCACCGATTGTTGACAGAGGTAAACTGTGACCAAAGAAGGCTCGTGGTTCCTTTTTCTTACCGCCGAATTTGCCGAGTCTTGGTCCTATGATGTACGCTGCCATCAATGCTAACATGCCACCTGTTAAGTGAACGACACCTGAACCTGCGTAGTCGATGAAGCCGATTTCTGAGAGCCATCCGCCACCCCATACCCAGTGTTCTACTACAGGATAAAGGAAGCCAACTACTACTGCGGCAGCTATTACCCAACCCCAGAGTTTGTCGCGTTCTGCTGTTGCACCGGGAATTATTGCAACTGCTGTTATAGCGAACATTGCCATCTTGAACCATAAGGCTAGGTCTCCGAAGCCAAAGGGACTCGCGGCGAGACCATAAGCGCCAGCTTCAGAAAGCGCAGAGGGTAAAGGGTTCGCGACGGTTGGCATGATTTCAGGTAAACCCAAAACTGGGTTGGTAGTGTAGTAGGCTATGGGGAAGCCCACTAGGAAGTACATCACTAAAGCTAATGTCCAGCCGATGTTAAGCATGATTACGGTGTGTGCGACGTTTTTCTTTCGCACTAAGCCAGCGTAGAGTAGAGCGAAGCCTGCAGTAGCCATTATCAGTATGGCTACGGGTGCCCAGCCGACAACGAATGTCTGCTGTATAGCTGCAAATGTATCGTCGATAGGCGTTGCCATTTACATCACCCTTATAGTTTGCTTGCGAACCAAACTGGCTTCAGCGAGATCGGAATTTCTTCTACTGATAATCCGCCGCTTTCAATGTTGAGCTTGAGTATCTGTGGTTTTAGTGGGCAGCTTCTTGATTTTCTTAGGATGAAGACTCTTGTCCAGATTACGTCGTGCTTGTGGTAGTCGAGGTATATCAAGTGGTCAACGAGGTATTCTGTGATGTTGGGGTCTTTTGGGATGCCTTCTGCGGAGAATAAGGTGGTGGCTCCACGTTTTTTGACTTCGAGTAGGAGTTTCATGAATACTTCGCGGAAGTCGGTTGGGTCGACGAGTCTTCGTTCTAATGATGAGAGTGAGTCCATGACTATTCTGGTGGCGCCTGGTTGAGCGTCTAGGCCTTTCATTAGCATTTCTACTGCTTCTTCCTTGTTGATGAGCGCGTAGTCGCTGGCGTATGATGCACCAATGGAAAGGTCCACTATTGCTACTTGCCCGCTCGTGATTAGGGAGGGAAAGTCGCTCCAAAGTTCCCTTCCAGTTCTCATTATTGTTTGGGGGGTTTCTTCAGTGCTGATGTATACGCATTTTTCGCCTTTTACTGCTCCTGCATGTGCGAACTGAAGACAACAGATTGTTTTGCCTGTGCCAGGTTCGCCTCTTACGAGTATGGCGTCGCCTTTAGGTAAACCTGGAATGAAGTCTGTTAATCCTTCGATGCCCATGTCGATCCATTCGATCTTTCTTTCTTTTTGCAATTCTTTGAGTGAAAGTGCTTCTACTTTTTTCATATAGATATTCACCTTATTGGTTTTTTAACGTGTAAGTGTAGAGTCTTCTATATAAAGATAGTTAAGACTTGTTCATACTAATTATGAAAAACTAAAAATATGTACAGCATTTCCATGAAAAAATGCACACTTGTGGCCAAGGCTCAAAGCTTAATAGCAACTCTAAGCTTAGCCAAGTTCTCCTTAATCTCAGCCTTAACGCCCATACCTGCAAAATACTCTTCAAGAAAAAGCCTAACAAAAGTCTTAGGAAGCTCCGAACCCAAAACCAAAGTGAAATCTTCATTCGAGTTTTTAGTTACCCTGAAAAAGTTGCAAGCTTCAAGCCGCGTCAAAAGCTCCTCCGCCGTGAGCACCTTAGCCTTCAACTGTTCCCTGTGAGACCTAGCAACATCCCGGTGTTCCTCCCAAAACTTTTCGGCAGAAGGACAGGATTCAACCAGTTTCAGGAAAAGAAGCCAATGATCCACGTCCAGAATAACGTGTTCGCCGTTAAGCAACAAATCCATGTAAGTATAGACTTTTTTGCGAGTTTCAACGTTTTCTAGAACCCTGTTCTCGGAATAGAATCGAAGGGCGCGCCTCATTACTTCACTCTGTGAAAGCCCATCCTCTTTGCTGATTTTCTCAAGCAAATTAGCTGTTGACGAGTCAAAAGCAACGGTTATTCTTGTTGGACTCATTGTTCTCTCCTCTTGTCAACTAACATATTGTTCCTGCTTTGTTTAAAGTTTATAGTTTAACTCCATGGTCCTCTTTGACGACGTTAAGAGCTATGTGAGTAACGGTTCTTTTTATGTGGGGAAGCGATAACAGATTTTTTATGAAATCGTTTAAGCTTGCTCTGTCCTTAAATTTGGCGATTGCAACCGCGTCATAATCTCCTGTGATGTCGTAAACAGCAATAATGTTTGAACTCTTGGAGATTTCGTTTTCAACATCGACGAGAAAGTTGCCTTCAGCTTGAATCATAACTATAACAGTTAGGCTATACCCTAACTTACTGGAATCAAGCATCAGCGTATAACCCTCTATTATGCCTTTTTTCTCCAAGTTTTTGGCGTGATTGAACGCTGTGCCCACAGATATCCCAAGCTTCTTTGCTATTTTGTTAAAGCTTAAGCGGCAGTCCTCTTGCAGCAGGCTAAGAATTCGCAGGTCAATATCCTCGATGTGTTGAATTGAATCTTGTTCCAGTTTTAAACTCCCCAGAGCATAGTTTTTCCAAAACCTTACCGTTAAACGCCTGTTCAATCAATCAAATATTATATAAACATTTCTCCATAAAAACAAAACGTTTGTACACGCAAGCATAATTCTTCAAACCAATTGTTAAACAAACGTCACAAGACAAACTCGATAAACGAAACGCTCAAAACCACAAACATGCAAAGCAGACCCTAAACAAAAATAAGAAACGCGCTTCAAGACCAACTTCAAGGCGCGTCTTTGGCGGGCTCAACAACAACAGCAGTCCCATAAGCAGAAAACAACGTCGCCATACCTTGCAGAATATCACTTGTTTCAAAATCCGCGCTAATAACCGCGTTCGCACCCATTTCCGTCGCCGCCTCAATTAAACGCTGCAACGACTCTCGCCGCGCCTTTTCAGCCTCTGAACTGTACGTGGTAACTTCACCACCGAACATCCCTTCAATTCCAGCCACAAATTTTCCTCCCACACCTCTCGTGCGAACAGTCAAGCCGTGAACAACACCTAAAACCCTAACAATCCGGTATCCAGGCAAAGTTGGAGTGGTCACGACCATCATATGCGTCTTTTGAGCTGATTTAACATTTAGCGACGCTCCGCATTCAGGGCAAAAAAGGGCGACAGCAGGCGTTTTTCTACCACATTTCGGACAGTGAAATTCGCTCATAGTTCTTCCAGTTCTTTAAGCAAACAGCACATTTATGCTTTATGCACTACCCAAAAAAAGGCGAAGTTTAAAACACAAATCATATAGCAGTATGACTGCAAACAGTATTACAGTATGGTGAAACTGTCTTCATGCAGAAGTCTTATTCACGGCTATTGGGCGTAATTGGAAAACCCAACACGGGTAAGTCAACGTTCTTCAGCGCCGCAACTCTGGCTCCAGTTGAAATCGCGAATTATCCCTTCACAACAATAAAGCCCAACCGCGGCTTTGGCTACGTGCGAACACCTTGTGTCCACGAAGAATTCGAAGTTCAAGACAACCCGAAAAATTCCCTCTGCCTCGACGGCATAAGACTCATTCCCGTAGAAATGATTGACGTTGCAGGCCTCGTTCCCGGGGCATGGGAAGGACGCGGACTAGGCAACCAGTTCTTAGACGAGCTATGCCGAGCAGACGCCTTAATCCACATAGTCGACGCGTCAGGCAGAACAGACTGCGAAGGGCGACTCTGCAAGCCAGGCGAACACGACCCGCTGGAAGACGTGCAGTTCTTGGAACGCGAGATCACTATGTGGATGGCGGCAATAATCAAAAAAGACTGGGCGAAAATCTCCCGCACAGCGGAAGCTGAATCAAGAGATCTACACGGCATGCTTGAAGAACGCTTAAGTGGATTATCAATAAAACGCAGCCACATTTTTGAAGCAACTCGTAAGGCAGGCTTAAACGCTGATAAGCCAACATTGTGGAGCGAAGAGGACTTCCTGCGATTTGTGGATACGCTGAGGCGAATTTCGAAGCCTATGCTAATAGTAGCCAACAAAATGGACCTGCCAGAAGCCGAAGCAAACTTGGAGAAGCTGAAGAAACTCGATTACATCGTTATCCCTTGCTATGCAGAAGCTGAACTTGCGCTAAGTCGTGCGACTGAAAAGAAGCTAATCGACTATAAGCCTGGCGACTGCAACTTCAAGATACTTGAACCTGAAAAGCTTTCTCAAAGCCAAATCGCAGCTTTGGATACCATACGAGAAAAAGTGCTTGTTAAAAACGGTTCCACAGGCGTCCAAGACGCTATAAACATGGCTTACTTCAAACTGTTAAGCATGATCGCGGTTTATCCTGTTGAAGACGTGGAGCACTTAGCCGATCACAACGGTCGAGTTTTGCCGGACGCTTACCTTGTTCCCTATGGAACAACCGCGCGTCAATTCGCTTATCTAATACACACTGAACTTGGAGAAAGCTTCATTTACGCTGTAGATGCACGGCAGAAAAAAAGAATTGGTGAAAACTCAGTTCTACGAGACAGAGACGTCATCTCCATTGTAAGCGCTAAAAAACGCGCCTAACAAACTTTTACGTGCCATATCTTCGTTTACGCGTTTGAAAAGTTCTGATAGCTCGCAAAAGGTCGATTAACCGGAAGTCAGGCCAGTAAACGTCTAAGAACGCAAGTTCGCTGTATGCGGATTGCCAAAGCAGAAAACCGCTCAGTCTTTCTTCGCCTGAAGTTCTTATGATCAAGTCAGGTTCTTGATTTGGCATGTGTGCGGTGTAGAGGTATTTTTCAAAAGTTTTTTCGTTTACGTCGTCAATTGTTAACTCGCCGTCTCTCACCTTGGCAGCGATTATTTTAGCTGCGTCAACGATTTCAGCTCTGCCACCGTACGCAAAAGCGAAATTTAAAAACTGGCTGTCATAATTTTTTGTAGCTTCCTCCACGTCCGCGATAAGCTCCTGCAGGCTTTCTGGCAGAAGCTGTGTTCGACCTATGACTTTCACGTGAACCTTATTGCGGTGTATACGTTCATCAGTTAAGAGTTTGCGGAATTTTTCTTCAGCGATTTCCATGATCTCTGATATTTCTTGGGGTGAACGCCTGAAATTTTCTGTTGAAAATGTGTATAGAGTCACGAATTTCACGTTGAGTTTCCAGCACCAGTCTAAAAGCTGCTCAACGGTTTCAGCGCCTTTCTTGTGACCCAACCACGGGTTAAGCTCTTTTTCGGAAGCCCATCGCCTGTTTCCATCCAGTATTATGGCGATGTTCTCCAGTTTCTCACCGTTCTTAACCTGCTGCCATAACCATTTCTCATAAACTTTGTAGGCCCCGATAACGGAGAGAAGTTTCTTGAGCATTAAATGAACCTCATATTCTGGGAATTGAACCAAACTTTGTTTGTGTACCAGAGGTAAAAGTTTTGGATGTTTCAATTAAATCTTGCTATACTCAGGATGAAAACAAGTTATTCCTGTTTATCAGAAGGACCCAACTCGACTTCTTCAAACTTGTCGATGTCATCGTCGGTCTCTCCGAAGAAGTCTTTGGTCGACCTGTGGATAATTATTACTAACAGAACAGAAGCGATGCCTATGAGTATACCGACGACTATCGTAAACACCAAGTTGGAGAAAACATCATTCTCGAATCCAAATCCCGGCTCAATAAGGATGTTTGCGGTTGCATCAAGAATCCAGCGGAACCAAGCAACGGACACAATCA
>JAFGLT010000081.1 GCA_016927895.1 Candidatus Bathyarchaeota archaeon
TGATACACCGCCAAAAAGAAGGTACATGATAGCTTCCTTAATGTGATCATAGCCGTAGATTGAGGGCGCTATTGAACTCAATATCTTCTTATGAACCTGTGGGTCTTTTGAAAGCGCCAAGATTTTTTCTTCTTCTTCCGGTGATGGAGGCCTTGACTCTGGCTCTTTACCCAAGACTTCTATAGAATTGGCATCTAAATGCAAAATGAAAATGCGCAGTTTCCCGATTCCAGGACGCGATGGCGCAAAAGCTTGAACTATTCCAACTATTGAAACGTGGTCGCCGGGTCTGGCAACGTCAACTATTTCGCTTCCAACAAGCTTCACGTTTAACGTTCGCGGAAGCTGACCAGGCGGCAGGTCTTCAGGTCTTTCTTGAAGCCGCAGGTCTTGTGAATCTATGAAGGTGGACTCGTCTTGAACGAACTCGAATGGACCATCGCGCCCACAATCTGGACTGGGACACACGGGGGGAGCCTTCAAAAATTGACCCGACTGTTCAATATGGCTTATTGTTCCGCATCGTTTGCATCTGAACGCGGCGTTCATAACCATAGGACGAACTGGAGTGGCTCGGACTACTATACCCTCGACCATTACTAGTTTTCCCATCTGCTTTGAGCCGAGTTTCCGCAGTTGCTCTTTACCCAGCAGATTTACAATTCTAACGATTACTTTCTCAATTTTTCCCGCGTATTCAGCGTCTTCAATCCCGAGTTGAGCATAAGCAGCATTGCCTGCGTGCTGCAAAAAGGCCTCTGGTTTCTCCATCAGTTTCTCCGCGAGCCTTTGATCAAAACCGAAAATTTCCTCAAAATCCACAGTTATAGATTCTCTGCCAGAGATAGCCATCTGCGAGATTTCTCGCCGATACTTTTCTTTTTTGAAAAATTCAAGGAAGCGTTCCTGGGGGTCTACGGTTGATAGCTCTCGAGCCATTCTGTTATCTTTCTCCTTCAAAGTCTAATATCTGCGCTTTCCACTCGTTGATCATCTTACTGAGTTGCTCGTAAATGAACCGCTCCTCACATGTAAGTTTTTTCTGTATTTGCCCACTTTGAACTGGACTTGAAGATAAAGCAATTATCTTCTTTAATCTGGAGTTTACGATGTCCCATGCTAAATGCTTGGTTTTCTCGTATTCCTGTGCTTTCTCCGGGTTTTTGGCTATTTCAGCTTTTATGTCTGCGAGGTAACGGCGGAGTTTAGGGTAGAAGTCTTCGTTAAGCTCTGATATTTGCCCAGCTATTTGCACGCGTTCTTTCCATTGAATCTTGTAAAGCGCAGTCGCTTTTAAGAGGTCATCTTCCCGGAAATGAACAAATCCCGCCCCAGAAAGTTCCTGTGCTATCCAGTAATACAATTCGTAATCGTTTCCTTCCTCAAATGGACCTACCGATAACCCAGCAAGTTTGATTTCAGGATAATTTTTATCCGCTGTAACTCTTACAAGTAAATTTTCAAAACAAAAATCCAACTTCTCGATTTCCATGGGCATCTCTGTTTATTCTCCCCTTCAGTCCTCTACGCTCTACTTTATGCAGTAAAACAGGATATAAAAAGAGCCGTTTAAAGATTTAGAGCAAACAATGTGATAATTTAGGGAACTCGAATCGGCGAACTCAAGGCCAAAGTCCTAATGTTGTTATTGCGCTGGCAACTCTGCCGACTCCGAGCATCAACGCGGCTGTTCTCATGTCGCTTTCTTCCTGCTTCGACAACTTCTGCACATCATAGAACGCTTTCGTTATTTTGTTTTCCAGTTTTCCGTTAACTTCCTTCAGTGTCCAGTGTTCTCTTGTCAAGTTTTGTACCCACTCAAAATAGCTCACCGTCACCCCTCCCGAGTTAGCTAAAATATCCGGAATCAAGCAAGTTCCTTTCTCGTGAAGCACCTTGTCTGCTTCTGGAGTTGTAGGTCCGTTCGCGCCCTCTGCCACTATCTTAGCTTTGACTTTGTCAGAGTTATCCTTAGTTATCTGGTTCTGCAGCGCTGCTGGAATAAGTATGTCACACTTTGTCTGCAACAGTTCCTCGTTGGTTATGTTAACGCAGTTTTTATGGTTCACGACTGAACCCGTTTTTTTCTTATGTGCGTATACAGCAGATGGAATTATGCCATCCGAACAGTAGATTCCGCCCGATGAATCGCTTACTGCGACTACTTTGCAGCCCAAGCTGTGCATTATGCTGGCCGCGTTGTATCCGACGTTACCATAGCCTTGCACTGCAACCGTCGAGTTTTTCATGTTCAGCTTCAAGATTTTAGCTGCTTCCCTCACGCAAAATGCTAAACCCGCTGATGTGGCGCACACTCTGCCTTCGGAGCCGCCTACTTCCACGGGTTTTCCAGTGACGCTTTCGGGAACGCTGTAGCCTTTAAGCTGACTGTACGTGTCCATAATCCACGCCATCGTCTGCTCGTTTGTGTAAACGTCTGGTGCTGGTATGTCCCTGTGAGGCCCAAGATACTCAAAAATTAGGCTCACGTATCTTCTTGTGAGGCGTTCCAGTTCGCCCTTTGACATTTCTTTGGGGTTGCAGCAAATTCCGCCTTTGGCTCCGCCGTAGGGCAGGTCAGCGATGGCGCACTTCCAAGTCATCCACATCGCAAGCGCCATCACGTCGTCCATAGTCAAGTCAGGATGATATCTTATGCCACCTTTGAACGGGCCTTTCACGTCCCAATGCTGCACGCGCACTCCGTCGAAGACGCCTATGTCTCCGTTATCCATTTTTATGGTGACTGAAACTATGAGCGAACGTTTAGGTCTTTTCAGTATCCCATGAATTCCAGGGTCTAGTCCGAGTTTCTCCACAGCTAATTTCAGTTGTTCCTGCGCCACAGTCAAAGCGGTATGATGAGCCATAAAATATCCCTTTATAGTTTAGGTGTCTACTGTAAGCTATTAAGAATTGCTTTTTCAGCTCTGATGCTCTTACGAGAATGCTGCCTGTTTAATAAAGGAAAGAGAAAACTTGGAAACAAAAGAAGGATAGTTGGATGTTTTTATTCATCCAAGATTTCGTTTGCTTCTTTGCTGTAGGCGTCCATCACGTAGGGTATGCCTGAGATTTTTGCGGCTTCTTCTGTCAGCGCCATTAGGTCTTTGCGGGTTATCGTTGAGAGTCTGAAGTTTCTGCTTCCAGCCATCAGTTGTTGCAGTCCAACTTTGAACTTTTGACAGTAAGTGTAGATGCCGACAGCGCCCAAAGGAATGTCTTTCATTTTTGAGCCGAATTTTTCTTCAAGCTCCGCATAGTTGACGAAGATTTCGTTGACAGTTTTGCCGTACTTTGAAACCGAGTTGGGCAAGCTGTCTTCGGAAATCCAGTTTGCTATGTTCTTTCCAACCATGCCGGGTATCATTAAGCCTCTTCCCATGCAAACAGCTTTAACGTAGGGGCTGCCCATTGCGAGCGCCTTGAATACGCCGTCTTCGCTTGAGAAGCCGCCTGCGATTGCGATGTCGGGTACTCTGATACCTCGTTTCGAGAGTTTTTCGCAGTACTTGTATGTTAGCGCTTGAAGGTAGAATGTTGGGATTCCCCATTCGTTCATCATTGGCCATGGGCTCATGCCTGTGCCGCCTGGTGCTCCGTCTATTGTGAGCAAGTCTAGTTTTGCTTCAGCACCGTATCTTAGTGCCATAGCCAGTTCTACAGCAGAATACGCGCCGGTTTTCATGGTGATTCTTTTGAATCCTAAGCCGCGGAGCCGGTCAACTTCTTCCAAGAAGGCTTCTTTGGTTACGAAACCTAGTCGGGAATGACGCTCGAACTCTTTGATTGCTCCTTTTTCGAACGCCGTTTGGTTTTCGCTTAATGTCGGGTCAGGAGAAACAACGTAGCCTCTCTTTTTGAGTTCGACAGCTCGATCCACGCTTTTAACTTTGATTTCTCCGCCGATGCATTTAGCTCCCTGTCCCCACTTCAGCTCGATTGTTTCGAGGTTGTGTTTTGATGACACATATTCGGCTACTCCGAATCGGGTATCTTCCACGTTCATCTGAACAAGGAGTTCTCCATAGCCTTCGCAAAATCTCCTGTAAACTTCTATTCGCCTGTCCATTTCTGGGGATTTTGTGATTTTCCCGTTGCTGTCTAACTCAAGGGCGGGATCAATTCCGCAGACGTTTTCGCCGCAGACAAGAGTTATGCCTGCAATGGCTGCTCCTATGGCAAAGTGTTCCCAGTTCTTTCTAGCTATCTCTGTGGAACCTAATGCACCAGTGAAGATTGGAACTCGCAGCTTGACTTTTTTGTCCCATCCATACTCTGTTTCAGTATCGACTTTAGGGAACAAAGCTGTATCTGGACCACCTTCTACTCCTTCGGGAAGGCCTTTTGCTCCCCGCGCGTAACCTTGAATGTTCAGATGGGAATAATCCACTGGATAGTTTTTGTCTGAGCCAGCGGTTACTCCTCCGAATGGTCCAGGGTACAGTACTTCACGGCCTCTAAATGACGATAACCAAATTTCACAGCCACCTTTACAGCCATCGACACATCTCGAACATATGCCTGACATGGGCACGACGCTTCTAGATCGATTGACTGTTCCAGTTGCCTCATCCGCGTTCGGTCTTCTAAAATTCATTTTATCACCTTGTAAATTTCACCTAGTTTCTGTGTTTTGTGTATAAAATCCTATTTACCAGCATCTATATGTAAATGAACTTTAAATATACGAAATAAATGAATATTCAAAAAAACAGCTTTTTAAGAACAAAAATTCTTGCGATTTATATGCGGGTTGAATGATTAGCGATTTTGCAAAAGGGCTGCTCTGCCCAAGAGCAGGCTGTCACCATCAGCATTTATTAGCCCTTGTTCATAATGTTACTCGAAATGGAGGATTACATTTGAGTTTTGAAATGTGGGCTGAAAAATACCGGCCTAAACGGCTAAGCGAGATGGTAGACCAAAAAACGATTGTGGAACGCTTGATGAGCTTCGCTAAATCCAGAAACGTGCCCCATTGCATATTTGCTGGACCGCCGGGGACGGGCAAGACCACGGCTGCCCTGTGTTTGGCTCGCGACCTTTACGGTGAAAGCTACCGCGAGCACCTTATGGAGTTAAACGCCAGCGACGAGCGTGGCATCAATGTTGTGAGGGAGACTGTGAAGACATTTGCGCGGTCTCGTTCCATCGGTGAGATTCCATTTAAAATCTTGATTTTAGATGAGGCTGACAACATGACTTCAGATGCCCAGCAAGCGCTGCGGCGCACAATGGAAAGGTACACTGAAACGTGCCGGTTTGTTATGTGCGCGAATTACAGCGGCAAGATAATTGAGCCGATTCAGTCCCGATGTGCTCCTTTCAGGTTTAGTTTTCTGCCCCGCGAAGAACATGACGCCTATATTAAGAAATTGGCTGAAGGCGAAAACGTCCACTTGCTGCCAGACGGTGTGGCGGCAATTTTTGAAGTCTGCAGTGGAGACCTCAGGAGAGCAATTAATACTCTACAAGCTGCAGCGTCAATGAATAAGCCTGTGGACTCCCTGCTTGTATATTCTGTGACTGGGAAAGCCAGTCCTGTTGACGTGCAGAGAATGCTGAATACGGCTATCGAGGGTGACTTTTTGGGGGCGCGGAAGCAACTTCGTGACATGATTCAAAAGTACGGTGTAGCCGGCATTGACATAATCAGGCAGATTCACAAGGAAATTTTCAAAACTGGGATTCCAGAACCTTGGAAAATAAAGCTAGCCGCTATCACAGGTGAGATAGATTTCCGTCTTGTGGAAGGCTCAGACGAGGAGGTACAACTTAGCGCTTTGCTGGCGCGGCTTGTCGAGGCTGGTAGTGAAATAAAAAAGGGAAACTAGGTGCAGTTTTTGTACACGGCATGGACCGTCAAGCACAAACCAGACTCTACGGCTGAAATCGTTGGCAACTTCTTATCCATCAAGGCTTTACGTGAGTGGCTTCAATCTTGGGACAAGGGCTTGCCCAAAAAGCGGGCTGCCTTTCTGCATGGTCCGCCAGGTGTAGGAAAAACGATTACTGTTGAGGCTTTGGCTCGCGAGTTACAGATGGAGCTTGTGGAAAAAAACGCCAGCGACGACAGGACAGAAGACGCTATAAATCGTTTCGCAGGTTTAGCCTCTCAGTACGGCTCCCTTTTCGGCGGAAAAAGAATAGTGTTGCTTGACGAGTTAGACGGGTTGACGGGAAATGCCGATAGGGGCGGAGTGAAAGCGATCACGAACATTGTTAAAACCGCTCGGTGCCCAGTAGTTCTGATTGCTAACAGCGCTTATGACCCGCGGTTCCGGACTCTTCGTAGTTACTGCTTTCTTATAGAGTTCAAAAAGCCCGCCGCAGGCATTGTGTTGAAAAACTTGGAACGCGTAAGCGCCCGTGAAGGAATTCAACCCGAAGAGAACGTCTTAAAGTTCATTGCCCAGCGCGCGGAGGGTGACGTTCGCTCAGCGGTGAATGACTTTCAGGCTTTAGCTCAAGGAAAAAAACAGTTAACTTATAATGATGTTTCTTGGCTTGCCCACCGCGACAGGCAAGACTCAATTTTCAATGTGGTAAAACTAATCATTTACGGTAGAACTGCTCTCGGCGCCAAAAAAGCGGTGAACATGGCTGATGTTGACATAGACATGCTTTTCGAATGGATTTACGAGAATGCGCCCTCGCATCTTACTGACCCGCACGATTTAGCGCAAGCCATGGATGCCCTTGCGATGGCTGATGTTTACCGCGGCAGAATTCGAGCTTCTCAGGACTGGAGTTTCACGCGCTACGTTATTGACTACATGACTGCGGGCGTGGCCATGGCTAGACAGAACTCCAAAACCAGCGGGTGGGTTCCATTCAAGTTTCCAAGCCGCATCATGATGCTGTCCAGATCCAAGGCTCAGCGGGCGACGAGAAAGAACATCGGTCTTAAAATCAGGCGTAAATGTCACATTTCAGCAAACCGAGCTTCGAATGAAGTTTTGCCGTTCCTTCGAATTATTTTCAAGAACAATGTTCACATGGCTGCTGGAATTGCGAAGTGGCTTGACCTAGACTCAGAAATGGTTGAATACATTGCTGAAACTAAAGCAAAAGCTGGCAAAATCAACGCGCTTTTTAGTTGAAGTTGGCCTTCAGCGGATTTTGCTGCCTTCCACAAAATCCTTTTCTGGCTGTAACACAGTAACGTTTCCTTCGTCATCTTCAGCCGCCAATATCATACACTGCGAGTCTACACCCATAACTGTGCGTTTTTGAAGGTTAAGGATGAACAAGCATTTTTTGTTGACCAAATCCTCTGGTTGGTACCATTGCAGAAGCCCCGCGACAGCTTGCCTTTTCTCTGTTCCAAAATCAACCATGAGTTTTATGAGGTTCCTCGAACCCGGAATTTGGTTCGCCTCCGTAATTTTACCTATACGCAAATCCAGTTTCTGAAACTCTTCAAACGAGATTTCCATTTTCCAACACACACCAGCCGTTTTTACACGTGATATAACTATAAAGTTTTGCGTTTCCTCTCAACTTTTCTTTTTTCCTCAGCCGCTATCTTGTGCGCTTGCAAAATCGGTTCAGGGATTCTGCTGTTGCGCACGCAATGTTTTGCGATTTTCACGGCTGTTCCAAGCGATATCAAGTGACCAACGCTAACATAAACTGGTTTCACTCCCTCTTTTGTTGTAACCACCGCACCTATGATTTGGTCGTTTTGAACCAAAAGCTCTTGCCCCGCGATTAGCTTGGAATCGCCGACCAGCTTGCTTTTTGCCACTCCAACGGTAGGTTTCCCCATAACAAGTCCAAGATGGCTGGCGAAACCGCATCCATACGGGTGCGCGGCTCCTTGTCCGTCAACAAGCAAAACATCAGGCTGCCGCCTCAGTTTTTTGATGCATGCAACTGCGGGCGGAATCTCTCTGAAGGATAGCAGCGTTGGAATGTACGGAAACTTTGCTTGGCATGTTGCTGTATGCTGCTCCAAAATTTCATGCGTCTCATAATCCAAAACCGCCACCGCACCGATTGCCAGTTCATCGATGTATGCGGCGTCAACACCGGCGACGCGTTTGATTTCGTGGGGTAACCGGTCTTCAGTAATAATCTTACGAGATAAGCGTAATTGTGTTTTATGGGCTTTTGAAACAGAAAATTTTTTTACCGCAACAAATGTGGGCTGCATCGGTTAACCCTTTGGGAGCTGCCACTTTTTTCTCTGTGCTTTTTCAAACTGTTTCAGATAATTCTCCAGCGACTTTCTTCGCGCTTCCTGAGTGACGTCTCCCCGAGTGGTTTCAATAATTCGCCGTGCTACGTCGCATTTCCTTCTAAGCCCGGGAACAAGCATGTACGCTTCGTCCATCGCCATTAACTCAATGTAGACTTCATCCATCGTTTTCAAGTACGCTTCGCCTTTTTCAGCGTCTCCTTCACGTAATACATCCAGAACCAGTCGGCGGTACTCGCCTATGACGTCGGCTAAACCCAAAACGTAGTCTATCGCAGGAACGTTGATTTCATCAGGCGTGATAAAACGCGATTCTTTTATTAACCCTTGGAAAATGTTTGCTTCAGCGTACTCTTGAAGCGCCGAGCTAAACATGCCACTATGGATGATATCTGGGTTTTCCTTCGCTGAACATTGAAGCTTGGAAATGATTTCTTTAGCGGTTTCAATTGTTTTTCGTGCTTTCTCATACTTTTTTTGGTGCATGAGAAGTATTGACTGCTTGGACAGGCTTGTTGCTTTTCTCATGTTTTGCTGCGCGTTTTCTCGCACGCTGTCTTTTTGCGTAAGCTCTTTTTTAACTTTTTTCAAAATAAACTTCAAAGTAGCCAAGTTTTCACCATTCTAACTTTAAAACGAACTATTTATTAAATCACCGCTAAAAAAGTGGGTGTTGAGGAGAATTTCCTCTTCTAATAATTCTACTCTTCAGGTTCAGGTTCTACCCATTTCTCAATCAGCAGTTTGTCATCTTTTAGCTTGAAGCTTACTTTGACAAATATAGAATCCGCTCCCTTAAATGGAAACATGCTGTCCTCAGCTAGGTCTTTTGGCAAGTAAATCAGGTATTTACCGTCCTTTCTCCTGAACAGTCGCCCTCTTCCTTCACTAACCATAGTTCACCACCCGTTGAATTAAATCCCAAGTTCAAGAATAGGGTCGTCTAAAAACCTATTTAAGGCTATCTTTCACCGTTTCCATCAGACGGTTATTAAAAAGTATTAATAGAACCTAAAATTGAATTGTTTGCATCCGGTATTCTGTTATTCAGGGGTCCCCAAAACGCATAGTTTTCCTGAGTTTGCTTAATAATACAACTCTGCTTTCAGCCGCCTCATCAATAATCCTGTATCCTGTTCTCTCGGCTAATCGCCTCGCAAAATCGTAAACATCTGTATGTGAAGGCATGTTACTATAGTCTAAACGGAGTCCCGAAAAACCAACATGCATGTACGCTTTAGCTTCGATGTACGTGGGTTCTGCTCTCTCAACAAGTTCCGCGTAGCCATCCAGCCGTTCCATATTGTGCCCTTTAACTAGTGTCATGCGGGTTACGGTGGGACATCGGAAACTCGGTAGCAGACTAAGAGTCTCGTTTAACTTCGCCCAAGTGTTGGGAACTTGGGGGCGGCAAACGCGCTTGAATACCGCTTCGTTTGGGGCGCAAACCGAGATGTAAAGCTGTGTTGGCTCTTCGTTTAATTCCGCAAGTTTAGACGGCAACGTGCCGTTAGACACGAGAAACGTCGTAAACCCCTTGCGATGAAACACGCGGATCAACTCTCCTAGATGCTCATAAAGAGTTGGTTCACCCGCTAAACTTATGGCAACATGTCGAGGCGTTAAGGCTTCTGTGAACTTCTTCCAGTTTGTTTTCGGATGTCCATTATACCCACTCAAAATCTTGGCTTGCGCCTTCAAGCTTCCTTGCGCAATTTCTTCAGCTGAATCCCAATCTGGAAGTTCCATTTCGTCCCATTTAATTTGCAAATCGCCGCTTTGTGCTCTCCAACAAAACAGGCACTGCTGTGTGCAGTAAAAAAGCGAGGGCGACATTTGGATACACTGATGGGATTTTATACCGTAAAACTTCTGCTTGTAGCATGATCTATCATGAATTAATGATTCGTAAAGCCACTTGCATCTTTTTACTGCTGAATGCTCGCCGACAAGATGATATCTGTGCTTCTTTAAGACTTGTAGCAGTTCAGTTGGAATAGAGTGTTCCAAGATGTTTCACAGGTTCCTGTAGCTTTTGTTTTGGAATAAGACTAATAGAAGCCGTTTTATAAAACACTCTCGCTAAAAACTAGGGCGGGGTAAAGGCAAAGTTTAAAATGTTCTGGTACAATGAAAATCTGCTGAAATACAGGAGAAGTCTTGTTTGAAGGAAAAAGCTACTACAGTCACTCTCCTAATACTGCTGAGTGTTTCATTTTTATCCATGCCGCTATCCCTGGTTACAGGGCAGCTTGGCGTGGGCATATTATTAGTAAGCCCTGAGGAAGAGGGCGTTGCAGGTGAAACTGTTAACCTTCAAGGTACCATAGACACCACAAATGGCAGGTACCAAATTTGGTTTGACGAAGAACTTGTTCTAACAAGCTATTCTGAAGGATACTACGTAAACGCGAATTTCACAATACCCGCACTTTCAGAAGGAGACCATGTAATAACGCTGAGAGATGTCACCACAAACGAGAACGACACCTACGACTTCGCTCTAACACTGTCTTACTCCATTGCAGCAGTCTTGCCTTCGTCGCCCGCTCAGTTGCAAGAAGGCGACGATGTTGTTTTGAATGTAACAATAACCGGCGTGCAACCAAGCACCACGCACTATGCGAACGTTACTGTTGAACTTCCAGAGCCTCTCAGCACATTTTATTCTCGAACAGTTGAACTTGTTGCCTCAAGCGGCGAAACAGTAGCAACTGCTCTTGTCACTTTTCCATCTTCCTCTTTCGAACCCGAAGGCTCACTCACTAATTACACAGGCTCGTACAAAGTGTATTTTAATGAAACTGACTCTTTGGCAGACAACGAGTTTTTCGTGGGTTTCACTGATTCTAGCCAGTATCACCGGGACCAAACTTTGACAACACATGCGATAGGTTATCAAACTGGTGAAAACGCGACAATATCAATTGACTACTCGACTGGTGCTAGTGTACACTCCGAAACTGTGACGGCCTCAAGCGAAGGCATTTTCGAATTTTCTTGGACGATTCCATCAGACGCGTTAATCGGTGAGTATAATATAACCATAGAAGCAGACAATACGGATAAACTCATACCTGACTCTCAGACTTTCACCGTTCCAGGATACACTGTTAAAGTTAACACTTTCAATTTGGCAGGTGAAACTGTGTCGGAAATAGTTGTTGAAGCCCTTGATCAAGCTACAGATGAAACATACGACGGTACAAGCGACTACTCAGGAGTAGCCAGTTTGAAACTTGAGAAGGGCACCCACCTCATCACCGCGTTTTGGAATGGGGTAGAAATCGGTGAATTGAACGTTTCCATAACCGGAACTTCCTCTTTTGATTTAACTTGCAAGTTGACTAATCTTGAAATAATTGTCCAAAACGAAAACGGGAATTTAATGCCCTTCGTTACCCTAGACATCTCGTATCAATATGTTACAACAAAAACAAGCTCGGCGAAAACTGGGTCCGCCTCTGGCGAAACAGATCTTTCAGGGTCCTTCATTCTGAATTCTATTCTACCTGGAATAAGTTATACAATCAATGCTTCTCTTTACGACATAGTTTTCAACGCTGGTAATAAAACTGTTACCAGTGTTCCGGTGCAGCCAGTTTCCACAGTGGTGATATTATGTCCCAGTCAAACTTTAACTCTTGAGATAATTGATTACAATGAAGCAGCGATTCCCAACGCGCGCATAGAATTGGTAGAAGTTACAAACGGTTTGTTCGATGGCGCCGTAACTGACACTGCGGGAAAAGTTACTGTGGACGTTACCTTTGGAAAGTACAGGCTACGCGTGTACAAAGATGAAATTTTGTTGAATTCAACTACTATTGAGGTTTTCAGCGACGTGCAACGTGAAATTTGTTGTCGTCTTTACAATATTGAGTTGTCAGTGACGGTTGTTGACTACTTCAATCAGCCCATCCCTAACATGAAAGTGGTGCTTCGTAGGTCAGGTGTAAACCCTTGGTCATCAACGACGCAGGCTAACGGGGCAGCAAAATTTACTAATGTGATTGGCGGGGACATGCAAATAATTACGTACCCTGAAGGGGCAGAAAGCTCTTATGAAGCGTTTAGCACCCGTGTTGAGGGATCGAAAGAAGTAGAGATTAAACTGGCTAAGTACATTCTCATAGGACCATTTCTAATTGAGAGCAGTGCACTGGCAACTTTTATCGTAATTCTGCTGGCGATACTCTTGTTTGTCTCAATTGAAGTTTACAGAAGGAAACGAGCTAAAACTGTTGACAGTGAAAGCTAAATGTGTAATACGGAGTCTGGAATAAAAAAATTTATATGGGTTTCAGGAGCTATACCATTTTGGGAATGCATAGCAACATTGAATTTTATTGATTAACAATAGAGGTGTGTCTATTGGCTCAAACAAAAAACTGTTCTCCCTCCTGTCAATTCTTTAAATGTGTTAAAAACGCCGCTTTCTACCGCCGAGACGTTGTATGGTGCAGATGGACTGATGATGCCTGTAACGTTGCAAACTGTACTTACGCCCTCTGCGTCAAGAGACGTTTGCTACCGCGTGGAGTCTGTGGAGAAACCGTCAAAAGAAAAACTGTTGAACGGGAACCTGAAGAAGTAATTAGCAAGTCGGTAAAGCTTCGAGGCAAAGCGCTACGTAAGATTGGGGACAGAGAACTCTTTTAAAGAAATGCTGAAGCGAAAAGTGTTATTTAGCTCGCGGGCTTGTGAGGTTTATTAAACCTCTACTTATTTGGCTTTTACACGTTTAACTACAGGCGGTTTAACCTTTTTCAGAATTCTGTAGCCGCAGATTATACATTTGATTTCGCCGCCACGGAGCTCCAGCTCTTCAGATGGGACTCTCGCGCCACATCTTATACATTCATAAACAATTCCTGTTTGTTCCAATGACTTTACCCTTCCTACAAAGGAAAAGTATTTTGCTTTTAAATGTTTCCAGTGCCCTTTACATTAACGAAGGTTGAAGCTTGAGAAAACGACTACGCAAAAAACTCTCCAATGTTTCCCCAGAAGAAACCTGCGAAATTTACAATTCATTTGACATTGTAGGCGACATTGCCATAATCAGACTGCCCTCGTCTTCTCGGGCGAACGCGGAAACCGCCGCAAATGCAATCATGAACCGCCACAGAAACGTGAAAACGGTTCTGCTTCAAGCAAGTCCCGTGTCTGGTGACCTGAGACTCCGAAGCTTAAAGCATGTGGCTGGCAAAACCAAAACAAGTACAGTCCACAGGGAATTCAGTTGCTCCTTATCGGTTGACGTGGCAAAATGCTATTTTTCTCCAAGGCTTTCACACGAAAGAATCCGCATAGCAAAACTGGTTGAACCCAAAGAAACCATTGTGAACATGTTCGCGGGTGTAGGCTGCTTCTCCATAGTAATTGCTAAGCACGCGAACCCTGATAAAGTGTTTTCCGTAGACGTTAACCCCGTGGCAATCCAGTTCATGCAGGAGAACATCAAGCTTAACAGAATTTACGGCAAGGTGATTCCTTTGCTAGGCGATTCAAAAGAAATAGTCACCAGCCGGTTGCAGAGAGTGGCAGACAGGGTTTTGCTGCCTCTGCCTGAAAAAGCCCTCGAATACTTGCCCTGTGCTTTATCTGCGTTGAAGGCGTCGGGAGGATGGCTACATTATTACGGTCTTGAGCATGCAAAGAAAACTGAAAGCCCCGCCAAAAAGGCTAAGCTGAAAGTGGAAGAGGCGCTTGACGATTTATGCGTGGATTTCGAGGTGCCTTTTGTTCGTGTTGTGAGAAGTACGGGTCCAAACTGGTTCCAGCTCGTGGCTGATGTGCGCATCATGTGACTGGCAGGCAATCAGTAATCTTCTTATCCATTATAAGTCCAATGTATTTCTGGGTGCTTAGTAAAAGTCAAACATTCCCCGTCATCTCAGGATGACAAAGGATAGCAGACCTGCCCCTTATCAACCTCACAAAAGTAGACAACCCGTTTAACCTATTCATGGAGTCGACTGAAGCTTAGACTAGCGTTAACTACTCAGCTCAGAAAACTGCCTTTTTTAAAAATAGTCAAAATTCTCAGCGAAAAACGGTTAAATCCCTTTATGGGGACCCATTAATGCTTAGTTTGCTTATGTATTGGCTAGCATAAAGAGAGATTATTGTAAATTATCGGAGTCGGCTCAAAGAACGTTTACTAAAGTTTCCATGTTGAAAGCTGTGTTTGCACACCCATTCTTTATCAGAGGTATAACTTGTACAGCTACGTCCATGTTTTGCAAGGCAGCTACACCCATTTTTACTTCTTCACCGCAAGCAACGCCAACAACTCCTTCATAGGGGTTCTCTTTCAGGATTTTCAGAATACACGAACCTCCTGGAACCACGTAAACGTCGTATCCTTTTTTCTTTGCGAAACTTTCTGCTTTGTTAACTAAACAGTCTTCGGAACAATGGGCGCAAGTGTAGGAAGGAATGCTTGCGTCGAAGGATGCTTTACATCGATTATCCATATATTTTCTGGAGCAATGAGGAAGCAAAAGTACTCGCTTTTGTGAATTCAGGAACTTCCGTCGCTCAATGAGGTTCACGGCTTGTAGGTCAATAAAGTCTTGGAGAAGAACAACAGCATCTGAGAGATTTAATCCTGTGGCTTCTTGAATTCTAAACTTTGTAATTACGTCTTGAAGAGTGTTGAGAAATTTTTTGTGCATGCCCTTTTGATAGCTGATCCTAGCAATCTCGGAGAAGAAGAAGTGTGGAACTGTGGACAGGTCGAAGGTAAACTGGTAGGGCATAACTTAAGATGAACGACATACTTGCTTAAAAAAATACCTGAGTAATAATCAAGATTTAATCGTGAAAAACTGTTAATCTATTTCGTCGCCGGCACCCAAAAGTTCCCTTAGAGACTTTAACTCTTTTCGCAACTGGTCTACTTCAGTTTCAAGCGCGTTGGCTCGTGACTCCGCGACTTTTTTGAGTTTTTCGATTTCCACCATCACGCTGATTCTCTCTGTTTCCAGCGTCGTGATTTTTTCCCGCAGAGTCCTCAAAGTTTGTGTGAGCCCTTGATTTATCTCCTTAAGTTTGACGACAAGGTCTTTAACGTTTGTTTCGGCCCCTGTTGTCGTTGTATCCACTTTAGCCCTAAACTTGGACTTGCATTTTGGGCACTTGAAAATTCCAATCCTAAACTCAGGTATAATACCGTTTGCGCTATGTTTCACGGGTGTTACAGTCCAGCATTTAACTTGCGTAGCTACTTTGGTTCCGCAATTTGGACATTCAACCAATGAGTACACCCGTCTAACCCAAGTTTATGCAACATACCAAGAAGTCATTTCTTGCGATCAAGCTATAACATTTTGCACTATAAGCCGAAATTTGAGATAGCGAGATGTCAAAGAAAAATGAAAAGGAAGGGCCGATGGTTTCATTAAATGCTTATTTGGAACATCAGTCTTTCAACGAGTTCCTTGTAGCGATTTCGAATAGTAACTTCAGTTACCTGTGCAATCTCTGCTATTTCCCTCTGAGTTTTTCTTTCACCTGTCAAAACAGACGCAACGTAGCTTGCTGCTGCGGCGATTCCAGTTGGACCACGACCTGAAGTTAGTTTAAGCTCTTTTGCCGCTGCCAAAATTTTGTGGGCGATCTCTTCGACTTTTCCCTGCATTGTTAGCTGATTGGAAAACTTTGTTATGTACTGACTGGGTCTAAGCGGCGGAATTGAATAGTTGAGCTCTTTAATTAGAAAACGGTAGCTGCGGCCAATTTCTTTCTTGTTAACAGTTGACGCCTGAGAGATTTCATCCAAAGTTCTTGGAAGCCCACACTGCCTACACGCCAAGTAAATCGCTGCGGAGGTTACGCCCTGAATTGATCTGCCGCGTATTAGTCGCTCTTTCACTGCTTTTCTGTAAATGACTGAGGCAGTTTCGAGAATGTTTTTGGGCAGGTTTAAGTTATTAGAGATTTTTGTAATTTCAGACAAGGCAAAAGCCAAATTGCGTTCGGTAGCATCTGAAACCCTTATGCGCCTTTGCCATTTTCGGAGGCGGTAAACCTGTGCTTTCTGCCCAGGCGAAAGGCTCTTGCCGTAAACATCACGGTCGTGCCAATCTATGGTCGTTGATAAACCTTTATCGTGAATTGTGTACGTTAAAGGAGCGCCAACTCTGGTTCGTTTTGACCGTTGCTCGTCGTCGAAAGCGCGCCATTCTGGTCCTCTGTCAGCTATTTTGGCTGCTACTACGAAACCGCAGTCCATGCAAACTATTTCAGCGCACTCGTAATCGCGCATAAGCCGCGTGCTGCCGCATTCAGGGCATAATTGAACCTTGGCTGGTTCAGCTTGTTGCTTTGACGCTGAAGAGTTTGCAAGTTCATGTATTTTGTTATCTTTACTCATGCTTTTTTTCTCCTATTCTTTTTCGAGAGAAGCAGGTACAACTGCGTAGAAGTTAGCTTTTCAGGCTCCTTAATTGTTGGCTTCACAACTGCGTAAGGAGAAGACACTGGACCCACCACGTCAAAGACCTTTCCAACAACCTTCAATTTTTCGTTAACAACCGCTGAACCGATTTTCGGAGTGTTATCAACCTTAACAACAACATTCTGAGAAGGAGTCACATGAAGCACTTTACCCAATCGCTGCAAACACATTCCCCTCCCGAAAAACAACAACGTCAACGTGATAGCGTATTTAAAGCTTTCTGCGTGTATTGATATATGCGATTTCAAGTTGTCTGCTTCTGACGCTTTACGTGTTGAGGAGGAGGGGAAAAAAAGAGGTTTCTATAAATCTCGGGAAAAATTTTGCCCCTTAATACATGGAGGCCACAATGAAAGTTCTGGAAAAAATAAAAAAAGAACCGCGGTAACTAAGGCACAACTAAAGCCTCAGAGAAGCCAAGTTAATGGCGCGCTCTAAAGTAACAGTTTGATTTTGTCTCCAGGTTTTGCTCTAAACTTTGTGGCTGCGTTTCCTTGGTTAACGGCTATTTCTAGAAAACCTTGGCTCCCAATTAGAGCTAAGGGCTCTTTAGACCCGGCTTCTCCGTAGGCTTTGCAAAACCTCATCTTCAATTTATTACCCAGCAATTCCACACTTACCGCGCCTTTCACATGACTCTGCGCCGCTTCCTTCTCAGTTATGTTCGTAATTATGTTTCCAAAGCCGTCCACATGCAAGACCTCACCGACGAGAACGCCGTTTCTTAGCGTAACTTTTGCGAATTCAGGTTTTACGGCTTCGCTGATTTTGGATCCAAACTCCTCGGGTTTCACCCCATTCAGCAGGTGAGCTGCTGCTGGTGCGAAAACGTCTCTGCCGTGGAAAGTGTTGGAGACTTTGGGCAGCATGAACTGCGGGTTCGATAGTTCATGAATTCGGGTTATGCCTTGTTTTTCCGCTGCTAAAACCAAGACGCCGTTGTCTGGTCCAATAAAGAAAGCCTGCGTGGTCTGTATTAGTATTGGTCGCCTTCGGGTGCCAACGCCGGGGTCGATAACCGCCACGTGAACTGAACCCTCTGGGAAGTACGGTGCTGCAGAAGCCAGCATGTAAGCGCCGATTCGTGTGTTGAACTTTGCTATTTCGTGTGTTATGTCGACTATGGTGGTGGTTGGGCATATGCTTAAAATTGCGGCTTTCATTTCCGCGGTGTAAGGGTCTTTCAACCCGAAATCGGTTGTTAAGGTTGCTATTTTGCTTGGCATACTAACTGATATGCTCATCGTGCCTCTTGATAGTTTTCCTCTACCCACTCTTCAGAGCCGACATAAGTCTCGAGGGCACCTGATGCTTTCTTTTTTCTTCTTGAGCGTATATCCAAGACTATCATTACGATGTAGGGCAGAGCAAGATAGAGCGTGGCTAGGATGGGATTGGTGAATAAGAAGGCAAAACTGAGCAGCTGAGCCAGTGAAGTTCCTGCATAAAGTTCCATTAAATCCAATACTATGAACGCTAGGAAAGTCAAGGTTAAGCATACGAAGAATTGAATGAGCACGCTGCGTTCTTTTCCGAGGAGAAGAGACGGGATTACAGATGACAAGACGAAAGTCCACGCGAATGCGTAGACGAAAACAACCATGTCTACTCGGGCGGCTAGCCAGAAGCCTATTGATGGTATAAACGTATCGATTTGTGTTACAAGAGTGGTGACCGCGGTTTCTGTGAAAAGTTGATAGCTTATCATTAGTGTCCAAGCTACGGAGAGGTATAACGGGGTTATGAATACCGCTTTTCCCAGTGTTGCCACCTCAAACTCAATGGGAATATTAAGTATTAAGTTTTACTATACAATACTCCCTAGCATGAAACTGTATCAAAGAACAAAATCCGACACAAACGGCCTTAAACAAGCCGTAAACGACTTTCAAAAACCAATTTTCCGAAAATAACTTTCAGCCACCATGCACAACCGGAACAAGAACCACTTCATCCCCATCCTTCAACCTCGTCTCCAACCCATCTAAAACACCAATTTCCCTACCATTCATAAGTATCAACGCATTCGGTCCCGGATCCGCGAGCTGCTGGTCAACAAGAATACCCTCTATCTCAGGCACCTCCTTAACTAATTCGTTCACCAACTCGCCTACAGAGGTAAGACCTTTACAGTCCAACTCAAGTCCGCCCGCGCCTGAAAAATGACGAAAAGCACCGACAAACTTCACCGTTATCGCCATCTTAATCCAGCCTATGAAAAGGATAACAAACTATCGCTAATAAACGATTTCTCATTTTTCAGGAAGCGAACATAATTCAAGCCAAAAACACAATAGTTGAGTCAATTTTCGAACCTTTCTTCGGTCAACGTCTCCACTATATCCGTGGCTATCTGAACCAGCGTGTCAGCCTGATTCATCATTGCCTCACCATTTACCTCCTCCAACTGCGCTAGCTGCTGCACCATTTCTTCGATTTCCATTAGAAAACGCAGAACCGAGTCGTTTGTCGGCTTGACTTTTCTCGCCTCTTCACGCACGAGAACCTCTATGAACGCAGGTTCGCCCAGGCTGTAGTATATCGCGTTGCGAGCTTTCCTGATTGACTCCACAACCAGACTAGGAGCCATGTACGGTATTTTCCGTGCTGCTTCCAACTCCGCCTTTGCCTCACGCAAGTACCTCAAAGCCCAACCCTTTCGGTATTCATCCATCATAAGGCGTCATGTTCCGTTGCAGCTAATCTGAAAGCTCCTCTTCGGTTTCGCTTGAAGAATCAGGCTGAGTTAAAGAAATAGTGTGCGTTATATACCCAGCAACCTGGTTCCTCACTTTCATTGTTGCACCTTGAGTGAGAAGATCAACTGTATGTTTGTTAGCGTTAAAATCGCTGGAGAACTTGTCTGGAAAACGCTCCATAAGTTCTTTGGCTAACCGTTTAATATGTTCCGTCTTAACTTTTCCCAACTGCGCAGTTTCCTCCAATCACATACTGGCTTTTTCCTTCCACCGCTTGAAAGCGCAAAAGCAACTTCCAATAGAAGAAGAGGCTTAATTTAAGTTTACGCCTCCTACACGCCGGTATCCCCACCAGAAAGCTTGTGCAAACCCATCGTATTAAACGTGTAAAAGGGTGGGAGGCAGAAAAGTCAACAGGGGGAAGCGCGAGTTTCATAATTTTCTTCTTTATGTGAAGAATTTCCATCTTAAACGGCAATTTAAAGAAGTAGAAGACAAAAAAGGTTAAATACAGCTTTAAAAAGAAAAAGAAGCTACGGAGAAGTCTTTATGACCGATTTGGAATTAGCCGTTGCTCCAATGCACAGATTGTGCAAAAAAGCAGGAGCGGACAGAGTAAGTGAAGCTGCAGCAAAAGAACTAGCAAAGGCATTAGAAGGAATTGGCATAAAAATCGCGAAAGAAGCATTAGATTTTGCCATGCATGCTGGACGCAAAACCATCAAATCTGAAGACATAGAGATTGCCACTAAAAAAGTAATGGAAAAATAGTAAGCGAGCTTCCCCTTTCTTTCTTTTTTATTCAAAGTTTTTCTGAACTGTGAACGACAGAGCCTCCACTTGTTTCAGCATTGATTATCTATTAGACGGCAAACAGGTTTGACCCAGATTTCTCAAAATGCCTTTTCAGTGAAAAACAGTTAAAGCCGCTTCAGGTAGTCCCCTCCTCGTTTTCTGCATACAATTTCTAATAGAATCCTAATAGGCTCCAAATATGAAAAGAAGTAGTTGACAGATGTTCTGTGGTGTTCTTTGTCGTCTTTCCGTGTGAGTTAGGGACCGGTGAATTGTTATGCGGTCTTAATCGAAAGGGGAAATTGCGTAAAGACAAGTTAAATGTGGTATATGTAACGTTTCCGATTGGACAATCTTTCAGAAAATACGTGGTAACGTTTATCAATGTAGATAATGCACTTGTATGAGTTACATCTTCACAGTGTGAAGTGCACAAATGAGCAGAGTAGAGCAAATTGGACGTAAACGATTTCTATTTTAAATTGGGTTTGAAAACAGAGCCTATAATAGACGATACTACGCTTCGAGACGGAATCCAAATGCCTGGTTTAGCTGTCGGACCCACGGACGCCGCGAAAATAGCTCAGCTTCTAAGTGAGGTAGGCGTGGAAAGAATTGAAATATTTCATTATCAGGAGCCGGACAAGAAAGCTGCGAAGCTTATTCAAGACTTGAACCTAGACATGCGTGTAGCGGGTTGGTGCCGTGCAGTTAAAGAAGATATTGACAGTGCTCTGCAATGTGGCTTCAACGAAGTAGGCATTTCGCATCCTGTTTCGGATATTCATTTTAGGGCTAAGTGGCCTGAGAGAACCCGCGATGCGATATTGGCTAATCTGGTTGAAGTGGTTGAGTATGCAGCTAAGACACATGGGTTAAGAGTTTTCGTTCACGGCGAGGACAGCACCCGTGCAGAGTGGGATTTTGAGAAGAAACTTGTCAACGCTGTTGCACAGGCTGGTGCTGAATGCTACCGAGTTTGCGACACCGTTGGAATTGGGCTTTCAGATACAGATGCAGCCTTACCGAGCGGTATCCCCGCTAAGGTTTGTGCAATTAAGAAGGAGACTGAAATTGAGACCATTGAGATTCACGCGCATGACGATTTTGGGAACGCGGTTGAAAACACCATGGCTGCTATTCGTGCAGCGTCGGGCGTTTGGGATAAGATTTACGCGAGCACCACGTTTCTTGGAATAGGTGAGAGAGCTGGAAACGCCGAGACTGAGAAGACTCTATTAAACTTGTGTCTGCACTACGGGGTTAAAAAGTTCAAGGCTAAAACCGCGAAGCTCAAGGAGACAGCAGATTTCATCGGCAAAGCCACAGGCTACGTGGTTCCACCCAACAAAGCGATAGTTGGCGACTACGGTTTTGCACACGAATCAGGAATCCACACGCACGGCGTTTTGAATAATCCATGGACTTATGAGCCGTATCCACCTGAGCTTGTAGGCAACGTGCGGCGTTTGACAATAGGAAAACAGTCAGGCAAAGGCATAATTAAGCATAAGATAATGGAAATTACAGGAAAATCTCCAAACGAGCAAACCCTCAGGACAGTTGTGGAGAAAGTGAAGGAAATCTACGCAAACGGAAGAAGAGCCTCATTGAAAGAGGAAGAGTTCAAGAAAATACTTCGAACACTTGAGCTACTTCGAGAATAACATCACGAACTTCAGTACATAACAATTCACCTACATGGCATAAACCGAGTTTGCATATAACAAGACACGATTTCCTGATCACAACCACGCTTTTTGCAGGGCTGATTTACAGAAAGCACCGCAGTTAGCCACATATCCCTTTTTAAACTAAGACGCACCGTTATTATTGTCAATTTGAGTTTGGTATAACAATGCAAGCTGTTCTGTCGTCCCTTAAAAAGCATGAGAATACGCTGTTGAAGCTGTTGCCGTTAGTGGCTTTTGCAGTGCCGCTTTTATGGCTGTACTTGCTGGAGGCAGGCTCGTTTGAGTTGATGTGGAAAGGCAGAACCTTCCAACTGTTTTTCATATGGCTCATAGCCTTAGAATTAATTCTCAGCTGGGAAACCATCCAACCAAACAACATGGGCAAGCCTACTTCAGCTAAAACTCTCGCTTTCGTTGCCGCGCTTCTGCTTCCTACATTGTACGTTGTAGCATCTAGTTATTTGGGGTTAAACGTTGCCATCGCTGAACTGTCTCGGCAAAGTGGGGTAACATGGGGGGAGTCAATGGCGCTCTCAACTGAATACCTCGTTTTCGCGATGTTTTTTTGCGTTATGGTTTTCTCGCAGTTTGGGAAAAAGGGGCTTAAGGACTTCTCAGTTCCCGCCTTCTTCCTTGGCATAGTCGGAGCGCTTTACACAATTGACAACGTGTTTCCTTACGGTCAATTCACACCGTTCCAGCTACTCGTTCCCACCACAGCCACACTTGCAGCCAACCTGCTAAATTTAATGGGTTACCAAACCAGCTTATCCACGACAAGCAGCATGCCCCAGTTAACCGCAACCGACCCCGCTAACCCCCTGCGGGCAGCCACTTTCGATATAGCATGGCCCTGCGCAGGAATCGAGAGTTTACTCATATTCACCGTAGTAGCACTGTTATTCTTGAAAAGGATGCCCATAAACTGGAAGGCAAAAACATCCTACTTTGCAATCGGCGCCGCAGTTACCTATCTCATCAATATCCTAAGAATCGTCGCCATATTCACAATCGGAATGGACGGCGGAGACGTGCAGTTATTCCACTTCTACTACGGTCCATTATACTCTATTGCATGGATCGTATCGTATCCCCTGATAATCCTCGGAAGCCGAAGCCTATGGCGCAAAATCTCATATAAAAGAGGCAACGAAAAGCCTAAAGAACCTAAGGAAGCTCAACCGTTTCAGCCAAGCCCTGCTTAACCAAGATATTAGCGTTTTCCACGGGCACAGACGCAACGTCTTCAACCATGAAAGGCCCGTAAGTTTTCATGTCAACGCCGATCACCGCGGGAACAGCCTTAATGAACCGTAAGACGACTCTTTTTGGACCTTTCTTTGCAGGCGCTTTTGAAACCTGACTGGAAATCTGTCCACGTAATAGCTTGTCCGCGAACTTTTGATATGATTCTGCGAAAGAGACGAAGCTTGTGCACAACGATTCTTCTTCGTCCGTCAATAGATTCGAAGGCAGTTTTTGGTTCTCACTGATTAATGAACCCAGTTTTTTGTATCGCACCCAAATTAACTCTTGAAGCATGCACTTGACGCGCTCCAACTCGTGCTCCAGAAGCTTTGACTTGACGGTTTTCTTATCTATTATCCTGATTTCTTCTGTGATACGTCTCAGGTAATCTGCGGCGCGAGCGTAAAAGTCAGAAGGCAAACCGCTCAGTGTAGTTTTTTCAAGTTCAAACTTCCACGCAGCATAAAGCTCATCGTACATAGCTAGTTCGCCACCTCCGCTCTGCCCTTGCAGATAAGAAGCACGGCTGCGGCTGTTGGAAGCTCAACCGTTTTACGCTTGTAAGGACCAAACACGTTTCCGCCCAACCTGAATTCTGGTGCATCAGAGACAAACACTTTTACGGCGCCCTCTTTAAAAGCTACTGCCTCCTTAAACGGGTCGAAATCGTCAAGGCTTCCAAGCGGAAATTCGATTTTTTTCAAGCCCGTTTTACCATGCAAAGTCCCGTTCATCCTGATTAAACGGTGAGTGTCCGTGGTGACAACCGTGTCAATCTTTGAAGATTCAAGATCCTTCACGTGCTCAGCCAGTTTCTTCCACGTTCCAACCCCGACGCCTTTAACGCTGTCCCATCGACCATCTTCCACGCAACGTTTCAGAATCAACTCTTTGTTTTCCAATATTTCGTTATCGGCTTTTCCTTTGACCCCAGCGGTCTTTAAGTCTTCTTTTGTGGCGTTAAGAATGAAGTTTTGAAGCCCTAGTTTCAGGCGCTTGTTCCAACCAAAATCATGTAAGCTGAACCCGCGAGCAGCGCGCCTCCGCCTAGACTTGCCTTTTGTTTTGCCGCCAGATACTGTTAAACCCAGCCCAAAAACGTAGTCAACAATTTCCTTACGAGCCACAGTATCCAACGTCTTAACGGCTTCGTTCTCAACGTGAACGTGATAACCACGATGACCAGAAAAAAACACGCTCATCTCTTTACTGGAAAAACCAAAATCCTTCTCCAACATGTCGATTAGCTTAGCGGTTTCGTTTTTGGCGGATTCCAAGCAGAGATCACAAGGCCAAGTCTTAGTGTCGAACTTTTTGCCGCCACATATAGGACAATTTTCAGGAGTGATTCCTTTCCCGTTGAAACCGCACTCTCTGTTCCCGCAGGTCCACTCATCATGGATTTTGCTGCACGAGGTGGGAATGTGGTCAGCGTCTATGTCAAAAACAAGGTCAGCTCCGAGCCAACCCTTCTTATCCATCTCAGCGGCAGGATTTTCGTAGTAGGCACAGGAACGGTAAACATCTGAAGGAATGGTCTCGCTGAGAAACAATTTGAGGTCCCTGATGCGCGCAAAAACCTTATGCCGCAGCATTATTCGCTCCTTCAAGAGGAGAAAACCAATTTCCCTCTGTCCAAGCGAAACTGGAGAGGGAATAACCGTGGAGGGTGCACTGTAAAATTCAGAAAAACGTTCATAAACGAAGTCTCGGGAAGACATAGTCACCCTCGCCGTTGCCCCCTGCGCTATTGATTAGATGATGTCACCTTCTCAAATTTAACCATTAACCGCCTGATGTTCGAGATTACGGAAAGGATTAGAATCTCAAAATTCTTGCCCACCCATCCAGAACGTGCACGGGATTAAAGGAAATTCCGCCGAAACCAAGCATAGCCATAATGAAGACCAGCCAGATCATGGTGAGCTCCATGTCTCTTTTTTTCTGAGGGAGTAACGTGTACCCAAAGAGGAAGGGCAGGTACCAAATTTGGAAAAACGGCATCGTGAAAAGAGGAAAAATTAGAAAAACGGAAGACAACGCAATCAAAGGGTTTCTTTTACGCATGTAAATCGCGAACAGCAAGGTCACAGCCAGAGTTAACAACACTGCAAACGACTGCATCTCCCAAGTTATCTGCGCGTGAGAACTGAAAGCATTAACCCCGTTCATTACAAACTCTGGTTTTGTTTCCATCAAAAAAGGCGCGCTGACAACAGCTGTAACCCCGGAGACGCCTACAAGAACTAACGTGGCAACTACTGCTTTGTTTCTGATTACGCTGGAGAGCTTGTGCTGCTCAAAAAGCTTCAACAAACCTACTATAATTAGAGGGAACATGAATATGGCTGCTTGATACTTCAAAATTACGGAGATTGCTATAAACAAAAGGAAATATTCGTACCGTTCATTCAGGTACATGTCTATGGCGATGAAAGAAAACAAGAGTGGAACTGAATCATACATGCCATTAGCCGTGTAAACAATTAGAGGTATGTACATCGCGTATATGCCCAGCAACTTCAAAAAGGGAAACATTTTCTGCTTCCAGAAACGCTCGAGAAAATAATACAGGCTAACGTGGGCAAACAATAGGAAAACAGCTATTTCCATCTTGAAGACTAACACCTGATTGACTCCGCTCTGAAGCAGAAACCCGAATGGGAGAAACAAAAAGATGCTACCTAAAGGATAGATATGCGCCATTTGGGGCCAAGTTACAAACTTGTAATACGAGTAATCGCTGCTGGATAATTGTCCCAGAGGAGTATTGAAAATGGAAAAACCAACTTTTGTAAATAAGGTTGAAGAATATGAGTGGCGAGCATGGTCGGTATACCAATTTTCGAAAGACGCAAAAGAATTAGTGTTCACCACCAGAAGAAAAAGCCAGAAAGCTAAAGACAAAACAGTCATAATAAACAGTACCCGACGCCCCTTCTGACTTAAAAGTCTCGCTTTACATTCTTCCGCCCTAAGCATGGAGGCTTTGTTAAGTGCAGGTTTAAAAAGCAACAGTATAATTGACCCCAAACTGAAGAAGAATAAGACTTTAGCTGGAGTGTTAAGCCACGAAAAGGGAAAAAGAAATTGAGATTTCTCAACGGAAGCTTCTAAGTGAAGATTGGGTGCGACATTTGAGTCAGTTAAGATAACTATTTCGTAATAATCGGCGTCAGCAGTAAATGAATACTCAAAATCAGCAGATGACACAGTAGAATAACGAGTACCATTGTACGCCGCTATTGAAAAGTTGATAAGTGCATTCGAAGGGTTAAGAAGTGATGTTGAAATGTTCTCGCCGCCGCGAAAAGAACCTAAACCATGTCTCCACATTTCCAGCGGCGTTAATTTAAAAGAATCATCGACGATGACGTGGGTTTCCATATCACTAGTGGCTATCGGATACAGACTCACCACTGCTATGACTACACTTAATACAAGCAACGCAATAGTGCCGAAAAGAAAAACTTTAGGCACGCCAAACCGTCTCATCGGCAAGTTCCTCGACTTCTTGAGATGTTGGTGCTAACGTATTCTGAAGCATATGTACGGGTTCGCTATTTTAATTTCCGCATAACTTAGAAGGAACACCCTGAGGGCTGAGTATAAAAGTCCATAAAACGGCGGCGAATCTCAGAGGGTAATAGCTATTTTTTTAATACTCGTTCCCTATTCCGCGCGTCGATGTTTTCAAAGTGTAGGAGAGATACCCATGAATTTCTGTAAAAGTAAGTTTTGATTTCCCGAGTTTTCTATTGACAAATAGTATTGGGACTTCTTTAACACTGAAATCCCTTAAAAGAGCTTGCCGTACAGTTTCAATTTGGATTTCGTAGGTTTGGCTGTGTAAACTTCTTATAGCAACTTTTAGAAAGCTTGTAGAATAACAACGGAAGCCGCTTGTGCAATCCCGAAGCTTAAAACCCATTAAAAATCTGGCTGCAACATTTGCTGCTCGACTGATTAGTTTTCTTGTGAAAGGCCACCCATTTATTTTGCCACCTCTGCAGTATCTGCTGCCTATGACTATGCCGCATCCACTTTGCATGCTTGATAACAGTTTAGGTATAGCTTTTGGGTTATGTGAATAATCAGCGTCCATTGTTACAATGAA
>JAFGLT010000009.1 GCA_016927895.1 Candidatus Bathyarchaeota archaeon
ACACTCAGGTTCTATATGCAAAGTGGAGTGAAAAGTCATGGCGGCTTGCCGAGATGTTGGGTTTATCAACTGGGAACCTTACACCTGACCGCGTCAGGCAGTTATCTCATATTGCCCTTCTTTGTTTCTCAGAGGATAAACCTGAACTGCGATGGTTGGACCCCGAGCATTTTCAGCGGGTGAAAGAAGAATTTCCACAAATCAAAAAGGATTACCAAGAGTACAAAGCGTTGAGGCTCAAGCTAGAAAAAACTTACACTCGGGAATTCTTCAAAACAGACCTTGATGAACTCATAACACGCTATACCAGCATGTACAAAAGTTCTCTTCGATGGTTCCGCTCAAGCTTCTACCGTGACCAAAAACAGATAGCTCTACTAACCCACGACGGTAAGGTCCCCAAGTCTATCCTGCAAGATTTGCTTGACGCCCGTAAGCTGAAAATGTTAAGCGCTGAGATTGAAGCTTCTGCTGATTCAGTTAAAGATATGCTGGGGCATTTTTATGAGGGCTACGTAACAGATTTTGAACGGGCAGAAAACGCGGTTGAAATCACCTCAGAAATCTTCAGACACACAGGGGTCACAGGAATTCCTGAGAACTTAGCCCAGCTTGTTTCATACGGTTCAGAGCCGTCGCTTGTAATTCGGCAGCTTGGTAATGAGCTAGAAGAGTCATTTGAAAAATGGGACCAGCTTGCTAAACAGTTAGGCTCCCTGCTGCCAACGTCACGTTTGCCCACTTCGAGTTTACCGCTCTATGAGACGCCTATAGCCATGCTTCAAGACTGGGCAGGCACGGTTGAACAGCAGCTTATCGTTCTTTGCGAAATAACAAGAGAAACGTTGAAGACAAGCAAGGGCGAAGCGCCACAAAACTACAAGCAGCTAATAGCAGACTTGAAGGACTCTGAGCAGGTTAGAAAGAAAGAAGCGGCGTTCCTCAGAGAACATGAGCTTCTACAAGAGAAATTCGGGTTCCGCTTCGCAGATCTGGAAACATGCTGGGAAGAAATCCTCTCCGTTCTCAACTGGACTAAGAAGCTTCGAACTTTGTTTGGTTCCTCGCGGGTTCCCGAAGCCTTCGCGGCCGTGGTGTCCCGCGGAGCCGAGTCTGCTCCATCCAACCGCGACCTGATTAGCCGTTACGATTCAACCGTGAAGGCTTTAGTGGCTCTGGAATCTCGTTTTGAAACCGAGCTGACATATCGCGGTCAAAAACTCCAAGCATTAAGTCTCGAAGCAATGCAAAACCGGATCAAATGGCTCCGAGAACACGTAGACGACCTACAGGTCTGGATTGATTTCAAAGAAACCGAATATACCTTCTCATTGAGAGGGCTATCCGCGTTTTTTGATCGGCTCGTAGCTGATCCTCCGCCAGCGGCTCAGCTTCTCGACATTTTCCGCAAGGCAGCGTATCAAGAATGGCTTAATCACCTGTACGAGGAAGATCCTCATTTAGGTCAATTTAGAAGAGAAAAGCATGAACATGTGATTGCTGAGTTCGTGAAGCTCGACCAAGAGCTCATTCGTCTTTCTCCGAACCGAGTTATAGAAGCAGCAAACACCAGAAAGCCGCAGGATATACTTATCCAGGCAAACGACTCCGAAGCAACTATTTTACTTAAGGAGGCGTTGAAAAAGCGGCGGTTAATGCCCATACGCAATCTTTTACAGAAGATACCTATCCTCCTCTCGCGTCTTAAACCCTGT
The DNA here is from genome assembly GCA_016927895.1 of Candidatus Bathyarchaeota archaeon. GTDB lineage: Archaea > Thermoproteota > Bathyarchaeia > Bathyarchaeales > Bathycorpusculaceae > SG8-32-3. Next base: position 1,716 of record JAFGLT010000009.1, read on the forward strand.
TTGCTCATGAGTCCAATTTCTGTAAGCCAGTTTCTCCCGCCTGAACTGATGAAATTTGATCTTATCCTCTTCGACGAGGCATCTCAGATTGTCCCTGAAGACGCAATAGGCACTATTTACCGCGGAAAAACAATTGTGGTTGCAGGCGACAACAAGCAGCTGCCGCCTACTTCATTCTTCCAGAAGTCTCTGCTTGAAGACATTGACTGGGACGAAGTCACCGATGAAGAAGTTGAAGTTTTCGACAGCGTTCTCGACGAATGTGCGGGTGTCGGCTTGCCAGTTAAGACTCTTAGGTGGCATTACCGTAGCAAACATGAGGAACTGATTGCATTCTCTAACCGCCACTTCTATGAAGGAACTCTCATAACTTTTCCATCAGCCATAGCAAAGGACGAAGCTTTAGGTGTAAAGCTGGTTCATGTTCCAGACGGCGTCTACGATAGGGGCGGTCGAAGAGACAACCTTAAAGAAGCAGAGGTCGTTGCCGACCTAGTTTTTGAGCACTTCCAGAAATATCCAAAGAAAACTCTTGGAGTAGTAACCTTCAGCATAGCACAAATGGATGCAGTTGATGAAGCAATTGAACGCCGCCGCAGGCAGTATCCTGAATACGAGCACTTCTTCAAGGAAGACCGACTGGAAGGGTTTTTCGTCAAGAACTTGGAGAACGTTCAAGGCGACGAACGAGACGTAATTATACTCAGCCTCGGCTATGGCTACGACCCTCAGGGTCAAATGACAATGAACTTCGGACCTGTGAACAAGGCTGGGGGAGAAAGGCGACTTAATGTTGCAGTTACGCGTGCTCGAGAACTAACACTCTTCGTAACTTCCATTAAAGCCACAGACATCGACATGGAATCTGCCAAATCAGCAGGCTCCGTCACTCTGCACGCTTATCTAGAATATGCTGAAAATGGTCCAGACGTCTTGAAATCGGCTACGGAAGCAGTTGAGTTCGGGTCTCCTATCGAAGAAGACGTGGCAATGGTGCTTCAACGACTCGGCTACGCCTTCTGGCCTCACGTAGGCTGCAGCTCCTGTCCAATCGATATGGGAGTGGTTGACCCGAACAATTCTGGAGGCTACCTTTTAGGGATAGAATTTGACGGCGTAACTTACCAGAACAGCAGTAGCGCAAGAGACAGAGACAGGCTCCGCGCGCAAGTGCTCAAGCAGCTAGGTTGGCGAATTCATCGAATATGGTCGCCCACATGGGTCTCACGGAGAGACTCTGAGATCAGGCGGCTGTCTCACGCGCTGGAGGAAGCTCACAAGTTCCATATGGGCAAAGAAGCCCCAAGCACAATCGCTGACCTTGAAGAGGACGATGCTGACCATGACATGCCAAAGGACGTTGATGTTCATAAAATACAGTTTGGAGGCATCGAAAAAATCGGTTTGCCCTACCAAGTGCACGCGCTTAAAGCAGCATACCCCTCGTCTGTGAAGGTTCCATCCGCTCAGGGATGGGAAGTTCAACCTAACCAGTTTCATTTCCAAGAAAACCGTCAACTGCAAAGCCGCCTGTTGGAAGAGCTTATCCAGCAAGAAGGTCCAGTTCACTTTGACTACGCCGTTAAAAGACTAGTTACTGCATGGGGACTGAAAAGAAAAAGTTCCAAGATAGTTCACGCTGTAAGGGAAGCACTTAATCTTTTAATCTTAAAAGAGAAGGTAGTCGTGAAGGGCCATTTTCTCTGGTCGCCAGAACTCCAAGAGGTTCAGGCACGAGTCCCAGTTTCAGATGTCCCCGAGTCAAAAAGGAAACCTGAACACATTCCCCCTGAGGAAATCGAAAACGCCATGATAACCATCGCGCAGTATGCGCTAGGCATAAGCGCTGAATCGCTGATAGTTGAGACCGCGAAAGTTTTTGGTTTCACCCAATCAGGAGAAAAAAGCAGAAAAATATTTTCTGATATCTATAAGAGGCTGCTGTGGGAAAAGAAACTCGTATGCGATAATGACTTGGTCACTGTTGCTTAGCTTAAAAGCCGAACATTGCAGGTTTTTTTTCCTTATCTTCTCCATTGTGTCCGTGTTCGTCTTCTTCTGTTATGTGGTGAGCAACGTGGATTGCTAATCCTGTGGCGGCGCCCGCTGAAAGTCCAAGGAGAAGTTGAACGAGAAAGTCGTACTGATAAATTAGTCCTACTACTACGAGCGCGTCAAAGATTAAAGCGATGGCAAGATAACCGTAACACCATGTTTTCATGCTTGTTCCTCTGGGTTGATTTATTCCAATGCCTACTAAAACGCCGAACATTATTACAAAACCTATTAACGCGTAAATCAAGCCTTCTCCCTCGTCATGTAGACCTCTGTCTTAATCAAACCCGCTTAATAGCTCATCTGCTAAAATAAACTTTCTGTAAAACGCTGACGAACCGCTACCTTTTTTACTGAACCCTACATGTGGTAAACTCAGGTGGGTGACTGCTTTAACAAAATTTGATGAAAAGCAATGCCACAAATGGGCTCTTCTTTTACGTGAACGACGAGAAAAACTGAATCAAGCCTTCACCGCAATAAATAACGAAGATTTTGACAAGACAAAATGTCTGTTCCACGAAGTTTTCCGCGGAGTTCCCAGCGGCAAACACGCTGAACCTGGGATGGCTGGCTCCCTATTGTACCACATGGCTATGGTAACCAAAATGGAGACTGAAACACGTTTTCTCCTAGCCGAATTACGCGTAGACATGCCCTACATAACTGAGCAATTAGCGCGCTTCTACGGCGACTTCACTTCTGACGTAAATGAGCTTACGAAGCCAATCGCTCCGCTTAACGTTGCCCCCCAAGAAGTCGCCGACAAAGCAAGTTTGAGTAGCGATGAAAAAATAAGCTTATTCACCAAATTAAATGAAAAAACCAAAACAGTAGAACAAATGCTTAACGATAAGAACCCTGAAGCAGCTAAAAACCTTGAAGACTTGTTCAAGGACTGGTCGCAGCACATTGTTGAAATGCGCTTGCGGCAAGAGTATGAAACCCTCAAAGGCTTCTTAATTACTGCGGCGCTCGCAAAAGCGGTAGGCGTACCACCGCTTAAAGATGCAATGAAACATGTGCAGGAAAAGTTCGGTGAAGAAACTGTTCGCATCGCCCTTGACGTGACTCTAAAGGTTGGGATGCGCCGAGAAAATTTGCAGACGATAATGTTGAGCGACCACTTCATCAATTACCATATGGACATGGGGAAGCTGGATGGGAGCATGCAGTTTTTGAACTGCCCGATTTTCGCTAGCCACGACTACATTGCTGAGAAATTAGGCGTAAAAGATGATGTAGCGTCTCTTTTCTGCACCCATTTTTGCTTTTCTCATGCTAAGGCAATGTTAAACACTGTTCTTCCCTTCACGTTTGAGCTGTGGCAGCCTCAGCGGATGGCTATTGACGGAAAATGCGAGTTTTACCTCAAGCTCGCCCACTCGCCTACCGCCTCTAAACCAGAAAAGTTTGTTCCGCTTATACTCTCTTGGAACGTAACCCGGAAATGCAACTTGAAATGTCCTCACTGCTACATAAACGCCGACACCAAGGAGTCTATAAACGAGTTAACAACTGAAGAAGCAAAAAATCTCATAGACCAAATATGCGAAGTCAGCAAGCCCCTTCTCGTCTTAAGCGGCGGTGAACCTCTTCTACGGCAAGATGTCTACGAGCTTGTCCGCTACGGCGCTTCGAAAGGTTTGAAGATGGGCTTGGGAAGCAACGGAAGCCTCATTGACGATAATGCCGCGAAAAAACTCAAGGAAGCAGGTATAGAAACCGTTTCAATAAGCTTGGACTCGCATATCCCAGAGCAGCATGACGAGTTCAGAGGCGTAAAAGGATCATGGGAAAAAGCTGTTAATGCTATCAAAGCATTGCGGGAAAACGGTGTTCTCGTACAGGTAAACACCACGGTAACTCAGCAAAACTATAACCAAATAGATGACATCATGTCGCTGGCTGAAAACCTCGGCGTGGAAAACTTTCACTTGTTCTTTTTGGTGCCTACTGGAAGAGGCGTGAAAATGGCCGATATATCACCCGCAAAATACGAAGAGATGATTAAGAAAACTTTCGAGAAGGTTGCCCGGCACAAACTTAACGTGAGACCTTCATGCGCACCCCAGTTCATGCGTATCGCAAAGGAAATGGGCCTGAACATGAGCCGGTGGATTCGAGGCTGCATTGCAGGACTGTACTACTGCCGCGTTTATCCTAATGGCGACATAACTCCATGTCCTTACCTTCCCATTAAACTCGGTAACATACGCGAGACCCCCTTCAAAGAGATATGGTTCAACGCTGAAATGTTCAAAAACCTGCGCGACTTCAACACTTTGAAAGGTAAATGCGGCGCCTGTGAGTACCGGGCTTTATGTGGAGGTTGCCGTGCGCGCGCGTATGGGCTTTCAAGTGACTTTATAGATTACTGCGGTGACCTTCATGAACCTGGAGAGTTGAAAGGCGACTATTTAACTGAAGACCCGTGGTGTGTTTATCAACCAAAGAAGTCCAGTTGAGAAGCTGAAGTTTCCCTGAGCAACACGGGCAATTTTGTTGTTTTAATGTCTTGCTCTTACCGTGGCTTTAACCTTTTTTCTTGTTTTGGCAGCTTGGAAATTTTTATTTTCGCTTTGCTTAGTACTTCCTGTACTGCCTTTTGTGCTTCAGCTTTGGTTTGGAATGCTTCTTCAAGTTCTATCCACGGCAAACTGTCGTCAAGTTTTATCCATGCCGAATACATTTTGGCTCACAATCCAAACTCGTCGCAAAATACTTTCAATTGTGAACAATTAAACGCTTGTGAAGCTACAATATTAACTCGAAATATCTTAGAAAATTATTTAAGAGATATGCAACTTCTCAAATAAAAGTTAGGAGTGCAAATTGAAGTGGTACTTGGCAGCCCGCAAGCACACGCGCTGGTAGAGACGTGCCTGTTGATGGCTGAAAACGAACAACAGCTGCGAAGGGAAAAACATGAAAATAATCTACACTTCCCCTCATCTATTCGACGCCCTTCCAGCGATAGCTCAACATAAAACGCCGAGACTTTCGCTTAAAACAACTAATCACACATCACATCCTTTTTCCAAACTTGTTCTCTCCTTCCTGTGCTCTTTGATAAACTTGTGGAGGAAGCAATAGAGATGTCAAATACAGGCATTTCAAAAAGCTTCTGGGCAATGCTCAAAGAGACCTCATTGACCTTTTCTTTTGGCTTAGGTGGACTGTTTGCTGGCATCCTGATTGCTTCTCAACTTGGAATTTTTAGTCTTTCACCATGGGTCATAACCCTTTATCCGATTGTTATAAGCGCGAAAGGAGTTGGTAGTGGCTTACTAAGCGGACGCCTAAGCACGGGACTGCACCTCGGTACAATTCATGCAAGATTTTTTGGAAACACTAAAAGTTTTTACAAACTGATTGAATCTCTGCTAGTTTTAACCATGGTAACCAGCGTCACAATTTGCATAATATCTCTATTTTTTGGTACTTTGTTTTGGGGGATAACCTTGGCTGATTTCCCTTCAATCTTAGCAGTTGTAGTGGCAACTATGGCTTTAGGTCTGTTGCTGTCATTCGTAACTATAAAGGTCTCCTTTATTTCCTTTGAAAGAGGCTTAGACCCTGACGTAGTTGTATACCCTATAATGTCAACAGTCGCCGACGTTTTCATTACTCTGTGTTATATTGCTGTGCTCAACCTGTTTTTTATTGGCGCTTTGGGTCAGTGGGCTATTGGTCTTGCTTGTTTGGTTCCCGTATTCCTTGTTTTTTATATCTTATCTAAAAACTTGCACGAAGCTGAGTTTGTTAAAACCATCAAGGAGTCAATGGTTACTATGTTGCTTGTATCCTTAATGGTTAACGTAACTGGAACATTGCTTCTCGGAATAAGCAATTTCGTGGCGGAGCGCGTAGAAATTTGGACTATTTACACTGCTTTGATCGGGATGATAGGTAATGTTGGCTCCGTTGTCGGTTCCACAGCCACAACAAAACTTGCTCTGGGTTTGCTTACTCCCTCTTTTTCTTCAATGCGTAAACACGCAAAAAACATTTTTAGTGCTTGGTCTGCTTCAATTATAATGTTCATTATCTTAGCAGTTTTGTCCCTGTCAATACACAGCCTGTTTTCATTTTCCTCTTTTTACAGTCTTATTTCCATTGTACTAGTCGCTAACATCATCGCCGTTGCTACAATCGTCGTTTTGTCTTATGCTGTTTCAATCTTGACGTTCAAAAAAGGGTTAGACCCTGATAACTTCGTTATCCCCGTCGAAAGTTCCTTAGCCGACAGCGTGACCTCGATTGCTTTGTTTGCTTCATTATTGTTACTAGTCTAACCGCGAAAAAGAGTATAATTAAAATATTTCGTGCCCAATATCTACCTCCGGAGCGCCTCTAAAGAGCATGCCACAATTCGAAAAGATTGAGTACAAACCTATTCCAGTCAGTGATCTTCTGGTGGAAATGAAGAACCTCTCTGAGCTTATGATTGACTTGGCTTACTCAGCCGCTTTATTTAACGACAAAGAACTTGCCGAAGATGTTATTGAACTTGAAAGCCGCATTGACACTTTAGCCTATCTTTTAGACATGGAAATAATGATTGCAGCTAGAGACGCTGAAGACGCGGAGACATTAATTGGTGTTTCCACCGTAGCTTCCGCAGCAGACAAAATCTCTGACGCTGCCGCCGACATAGCCGCAATAGTAACGCGTAACATAGGCATACACCCCATAATCGGCGAAATTTTTGAAAAAGTTGAAGAGCGGCTCATGAAGGCAACCGTCAAGGAAGGCTCTGTTATAGCAGGAAAACGAATAGACGAGCTTGATTTGGCAGCAAGAATGGGCGTTGACATAATTGCCATACGCCGAAACAAAGATTGGATACTAGACCCTGAAGAAACCGCCCATGTTTTTCTTGGAGACATTCTGATAACACGCGGAGCCCCCATGGGCATCAAAGAGTTCAAAGATTTAGCTGAAGGAAGACTTAAGCAATTGGAGGACTGACAATTGGTAGAGCACAAACGCGAGGTTTTCGAAGAAATCGTAACACGCTTCGTTGAGCTCAAGAACACTTCTGAGCTTATGATTGACTTGGCTTACTCCTCACTCATGTTGAACAGCAAGGACATAGCTGAAGAAGTGCAACGCCTTGAAGAGTCGATGGATAAAATGCATACGGATTTTGAGCTTTTAGCTTTAACAAGCGGTTTTAAACCCGAAGAAGCATCTGGATTTTTAGGGCTTATCCGGTTAGGCGTGGCAACTGAAAGAATTGCTGATGCCGCAGCTGAGATGGCTGAAGTTGTGCTTCGAGATATTGAGCCGCATCCAGTGTTGAAGCTAGCCATAAAGGAAGCTGAAGAAACCGTTGCCCAGGCGTGTGTGACCGAAGGTTCTTCGCTCATTAACAAAACTCTTAAAGAAGCGAGAGTACCCGAAGAAACAGGCATGTGGATCTTGGCTATAAAACGCAACGAAAAAAGTTTACGCCCCAAACCAAGCACAAAAATTCAACTAGGCGACATCCTGATTGCTTCAGGTTACGCCGAAGGAGTTGAAGACCTCCAAAAACTCGCTTCTCCCACACAACAATCCGAAAATGAATAGTTCAGATACTTATTTTGGCTTCATCAATACTATAAACGGGTAATTCTTACTTACTTCTACAGGAGGGCTAGCCATAGCTCAGATTGAAGAGAAAAACAAAAAAAGTAACCTGTTTACTTGCCCGAATACCGCTTGCGGCAAAGTTTTCACTAAGCCCCTTAAAGCTTTGAACCTGCAGCAAGATACTGAGGGACCGTACGACGCGTGCCCATACTGCTTAACAGAAATAACCGTTGATGATGAGCCAACCATCAACTTTGAACCGGAAACGTTGCAGCCAGAAACTTTAGAAGCGGAAACCTTAGACTTGGAAGCTTCAGTTGAAGCTGAACCTGAAGTTGAAGAGGTAGCGCCTGTGGAAGAGCAGCCTGAAGTCGCTGAAGCACCCTCTGAATGCTCTCATTACCTTGGTTATCTGAGTGAAAGAGCGCCAAGTGATAATATTCCAGACGATTGTATGATGTGCAAGGACATAGTTACGTGTATGCTCAAGAAAATGAAGACGTAGGTAGGTTCTCTGTGATACACACACTTCTTTATAACCTGATAACTCGTTTTCTAAAGCACGGCTAGGAGATAATACGTTTGTCGGCTACTTCACAAGCAACCAGTCCAGAAATTGTCACTTCCTCGAATCCTCAATTGAGGAAACTGAACGCTGAAGTAGTTACGACTATGACAACTTCCTTTTTGAAGAGGCTAGGGCACAAGAGCGGTTTGAAGCCCAAACGAGTTTCTTTGGAAGGAGACGTCTACACAGTTGAGGTTGAAACAAAAAAGTTCACCGCTATTGTTCAAGTTAGCGCGGAAACACGTGAAATTAAAGAATACGACGTTCAACCTAAAGCTGAAGAAGGCTTTTTAGCTTCTTTTTCTCCAAAAACTCTTCTAATAGTTCTTGGTATCTCTGCAATAGTTAATCTTGGATTATATTTTGGTTTCCAAGCACTTGGACTCTAATCCATTTGGATAGAATAAGCAGCAATTTTCCTAAAATTAAAAAAACTATAGAATTGGGAGATTTTAGGTGTAATATACGATACCTATTAGCGTTTTCGGCTAAGTTTTCTCTTCTGCGGCTTCTTCTACTTCAGTTGTGATTTCTTCGATAGGTTTCGGCGGTGGTGTAGTAGCCATTGTCCAGCCAATCCATGCGCCTATGAACATGATTGCAACGAAAGCTACGAAGACTGGTAACGCAATTATCCAGAATTTAACCTCAGACACAGTGAGCGTTAGTCCGATATATCCGACTATGTCTACGAACAGGTCTGGCATGAACAGTGTTACTATGTAGCCTATAGCGACAAGCAGACATACGATGAATATTGCTCCACCTATTGCTTGATCTTTACTCATTTGTGTTTCACCATTTAATAAGCCATGTTATTATCTTAATCCATTTAAAGTTTACCGTAGTCGCCGATATACTCTGTATTATGTAGTTCCCATTTCCCATGCTGCTAAATACTTTTTTTGTTCATCTGTGAGCTCGTCGATTCTAACTTCCATGCTTTTAAGCTTAAGTTCAGCAACGGTTTCGTCTATGTTTGTAGGAACCGTGTAAACTTTTGGCGGGAGCTTTCCCGTTTTAGCCATGTACTCTGCGCATAATGCTTGGTTTGCGAAAGACATATCCATAACCTCTGAAGGGTGACCTTCCGCCGCAGATAGATTTACGAGTCTTCCTTCAGCTAAAAGGTGAAGTTTTCTGCCGTCTTCCAGAGTGTACTCTTCCAAGTTTGGTCTTATTGTTCTCTTCGCTTTTGACAGTGATTCTAAATCTTTTATGCTTATTTCAACGTTGAAGTGGCCGCTGTTTGCAATTATGGCGCCATCTTTCATTTTCTGCATGTGTTCTTTTCGTATAACGTTGATGTCTCCTGTAGCTGTTACGAATATGTCGCCTATGGGTGCTGCTTCAGCCATCGGCATAACACGGAAACCGTTCATTGCCGCTTCTAACGCTTTTAAAGGTTTAACTTCAGTAACTATCACGTTTGCGCCCATTCCTTGTGCGCGCATGGCTATACCTCTCGAGCACCAGCCGTATCCGCCAACCACAAAATTTTTGCCTGCTATAAGCGTGTTTGTGGCTCTTATAACACCGTCTATGGTGCTTTGACCCGTTCCGTAACGATTATCAAACAAGTATTTTGTGTAAGCGTCGTTTACAGCTATAATAGGGTACTTGAGGCTTCCCGCTTTCTCCATCGCCCGCAGTCGAATTACGCCTGTAGTTGTTTCTTCTGTTCCGCCCTTAACTTTAGCCAGATCTTTTATCCGTTTGCTGTGCAGCGTGCCAACGAGGTCCGCGCCGTCGTCAAGGGTTATCACTGGCTCGTAATCCAACACCTTGTCGATACACTGGTAATATTCTTCAGTTGTCTGTCCTCGCTGTGCAAAAACGTGAACCCCTTTTTCAGCCAGCGCGGCGGCTACATCATCTTGTGTGGAAAGCGGGTTGGAACCGCACAAAGCAACTTGAGCGCCTCCCGCCATTAATGTATCTACTAGAACAGCCGTTTCCTTCGTTACGTGAAGGCATGCTCCAAGCATTAAGCCTTTTAGCGGTTTTTCCCTCTTGAACCTGTTTTTCACTTGGTTCAACACGGGCATGTGGGCTGAGCCCCACTCAATTTGTAAATGGCCTTGAGGCGATAGTGTCTTGTTTTTAACTTGAAACTCTTCCATTTGCGTTACCTTCTTTAGGAAAGATTCCTATCTTACTATTTAGCTTTACTTTTAATACTGTATTAAGACGTTTGCAAAAGAACAGCCGTTTTCTTCTTGCCAAAAAGGTTTAATTATGTTTTGCCTGAACTTTACGGTGTTAGAGGTGTGAGATTGAGAGAACTTTTCGCCGAGTTTATTGAACCCAATTTAGGCTCCGAGACTTTACTGATTACTTGTGGGCTTCCAGCAACTTGGAAAACAGAGACTTCCGAGGAGGTCTCGAAAATCAAGGGGTATCCAATTCTTCGGAGCGACTTGATTCGATTGGAAGTTCTTAAGGGCGAAGACGTGTTTGACCCGAAAGTTGCTGGGAACCTGAATAAACGATTGTCCGTTTATGATGAAATGTTCCGCCGGGCAGACGACCTCACGGGGAAAGGCAAAGGCGTAATCTTGGATGCTACTTTTGTAACTCAGGAGTTGCGGAGACGTGCGGCTGAGATTGCAGCTAAACACGGCCTGACTTTTGTTATACTTGAAACAAACTGTCCTCAGGAAGTGTCGGTTGCGAGGCTTCAGAGAAGAACTAAGGAGAAGTACGAGTCAAACGCGTTAACCGTGGAGGCGTATCTTGCCAACAAGCGCAAGTTTGAAGCCGTTGACTTGGACGACTTAAAGGCTCTTTACCCGAAGCTCAAGATAATGCATTTAACGGTTGACACATCCCATGATTCTCCAGAGGACTGGTACATAATCGGGCTGGAAAAAAGGTAACAGGCAATTCCATGATAATAGACTTGCATATTCACTCGCAAAGCTCCGACGGCGCTTTCACTGTTAGAGAAATCTTCAAGGAAGCCAAGCTGAGAAACATCGAGTTACTGTCGATTACAGACCATGACTCAATTGGCTGCCAAGAAACAGCCATAACCTTGGCTGAAACAGCTGGAATCCGCTATATCTCGGGTGTTGAATTGAACGTGACTTTCTCGTATACTACCTATCGACAGGGTAAGCCTGTTTCGTTGGACTTTCTGGGTTACCAGTTTGACGAGAAAAACAAGACGTTAGCGCAAAAGCTTCGGCAAATGGCTACGTACCGAGAGGAAAGAGCTGCCAAGATTCTAAGCAACCTCAATGCAGAATTTGAAAAAGAAGGAATTGAAAAGCTCACAAAGCGCGATTATGAGGAGATTCAGGCTTCCGTTGACGGGACTCTTGGGCGGCCTCACATAGCAGATTATCTAGTGAGAAAAGACATTGTCAGAAGCAGACAGGAGGCTTTCGACAAGTATCTTGTGAAATGTAATGTTCCCAAGTATCCGCTTTACCTTGAAGAAGCGTCTAAGCTTGTGAGGAACGCAGGCGGAAAAATAGTCTTGGCTCATCCTAACGACCCTCACGGGACTTCACTTGCGACAGTGACCAAATCTTTGTCTGAGCAGACAACCATAATCGAAGACTCAATCTTAAGCTACATCGACGGCGTAGAATGTTGGCATTCCAGAAACGACGCCCAAACAACAGGTCATTACGTGAAGTTTGCAAAGAAGCATGGGTTGATTATGACTGGGGGAAGCGACTGCCACCAAAAACCTGTTGTTATGGGAACAGTAAAAATCCCTGAATATGTGTCTCACCAATTTTTTCCTTAGTTGAACATTTTCGCATAGGTGGAGGCCAGTTTAAAGTATGAGCGCGCCTCTTTTATCGCGGCACTCTTTTCTCCGTTGCTTATGTTTGCGTCGTTCAGTTTGAAGCTGGTGACTTTACCTCGCACGCATGCTCGATAGCACTTGTAGAACGGAAGCAGCTTCGTCAACTCTTGGTCTCCAGAGTATTCAACGTACTTTCTAACAAAAAAGTGCGACAGGTCAGTTCGTTTCTTGAAGTCTAAGTCCATGGCTAGAAACGCAATGTCTGCTGCAACGTCGGAGTACCTGAATCTCTCGTTGAATTCTATGGCATCGAAAATGTAAATTTCATCTGTAACAAAAATGTTGCCTGAGTGGATGTCGCCGTGGCACTCTCTAACTCGGCTTTCCGACATTCTCTTCTTAAAAAGCGCCGTGTTTTTCTCCATGAAATCTCCGACTTTGCTGCGGATAAGCCTGAACTCCTCAACGGATATTGTTTTACCAACAAACTCTTCAGTTTGCTCGAAATTTTCTTTCCAATTGGTTTCTATAGACGCCAAGGAGCCGAACTCGCTTATTTTGCTGTTCGTTTCGGCTTTTGAATGAAATTCAACTATGATCTCTGCCATTCTGTCAACAAGTTTGTCGTCCACTTTGTTTTCTTCGAGAAGTTTGCTCATGATCCTCTCTTGAGGCATCCGCTTCATCTTAACAGCATACTCCACGGTTTCGCCTTCACCTTTTATCTTGATAGTGCTGGCTTTATTGATGGGAACGACCTCCAAGTACATGTCTTCGCACAGCCGCCTGTTGAGGTTCAACTCTTTTTCGCAGAAGAAACGTCTCTTTTCAAGCGTAGTGAAGTCCAAGAACCCGAAGTTTACTGGTTTCTTCACCTTGTAAACAAAGTTTCTGGTTAGGAAGACAAATGATATGTGTGTTTGGACCATTTCGATGTTGCCTGGGTCTTCTTCATAAGCTTCAGGCTTCATCAAAGCTTCGACAACTTGCTTCTGATGTATCATGTGGCTGTTCCTTCAAGTGTTGTATTTGGTTCTGTTTTGAACAAATCTTCAGCGATTAATATAGAAGTATCTACACATAGGCTTCATCGGGCTTTTAGGTTAGGTTTCTAACATATTCCGATTTCGGAATGAAAAGATAAATACAGATTCAAAGTTAGTATCTTCAGGTGTACTATATGGATATCGAGACACTGGAAGATTTGAGGACAATCTTAAAGGAGACAGGCTACTCAAGTAAAGCAATAACTGAAATTATGAAATGGTATGATGCCGAAAAACCAATCAACTAACATAAAAAAATTGACTTCGTACAGCCCCTTTGTCACCTTTCTCTTCTTATAAATAGCCCACAGAATTTTCAAGCCAAGCGCCTTATAGGACATAAAACTTGTCCCGTACATCCAATCGAGGTTTCATCAACCTTTTGCGCTATAAAAAAGGAGGAGGTAACCTGTCTCGGAAGCAATCGTGTTGTGAGATGTAAGAAAACGCGAATGATGCCTTTTACTGTTTGTCGTATTTTTCAATTTCGTTGTTGATTATGGTTAGCTCTACTCCAGCCTGATTAAACAATTCTATTGTATCTGCATCAGCGTGGTAACGCTTTTCGCAAACTACACGCTTAATGCCAGCGTTTATTATCATCATTGCACAGGTTCTGCATGGTGTCATTTTGCAGTAAAGCGTTGAGCCTTCAAGAGGAATGCCAAACCTAGCAGCTTGAATGATTGCATTTTGCTCAGCGTGAAGCGTGCGAACACAGTGCTGAGTAATCTTGCCGTTATAATCAATAACTTTACGCATATCATGACCTGCTTCATCGCAATGAGGCAAACCTGCAGGAGCTCCAACATACCCGGTAGTCATAATCCGCTTATCTTTAACAATAACACAACCGCACTTCCCCCGATCACATGTAGCACGTCTAGCAACCGCTTCACAAAGGTCCAAGAAGTACCTGTCCCAATCAGGTCTTTTTTCAGTCAATAATTCTCCTATCCTACACAGCTTAAACATAGTTTCAAAACGAATTAATAAATCTAAACAACAGCCACTTCCCAACGTTTTTGCTTCACTTTTGGAAAATATGGATCTGTCTGCCGATTTTATGTCTCTCTTCAGCGTCAACAAGCGAAGCCATCGACATTAGATTTTCAGGTGCAGCAGCATTTTCAGCGAAAAACTCTCTTTTGAAAGGATACACGCGTTTAAACCCCGTCTCCAGCGCTTTTTTCTCAATCCCCATGGTTATTGGTTTCCCTGACCGCGTCTTAATCCACGGCGACACCAATACCAAACGTCCACCAGTCTTTAACACCTTATACGCTTCCTCTAACAAACCAAAATACAAAGGCTCCAGCTTTTCAGCAATTCTCAACGCGTAAGAAGTGGTAGGAATCTGGCGCAGTGCAGGACCCAAATCAGGTTCTGTCGCGACGCCGTCAACTTGTTCCCACCCAATCTTCTGAGATAGCTTATACACGTCTCCCTGAAGCACTCCATAGTCAGCGTTTTCCAACATATACTCGTGTTTAAGCCACTCTATGTTCCGACTAGTAGCCTCAACGCACCACCTGTTAATGTCAACTCCAATCGCTTTCACCTTCGATAACAGCGCCTCTTGGAGAACGGTGCCAACCCCGCAAAATGGGTCTAACAACGTTTTTCCTTCTGTGCAAGCAGCAAGGTTCACCATTATTCTTGCAAGCCTCGGAGGAATGGCGAAAATCTTACGCTGGACAGGTTTGCCCACGTCACGTTTCTGGAACTCAAACGGGTCATGCACCGCTACAGTAGCGGCGACAAACGTCTGCTCTCTGCCCACGCAGAACAGTATCTCCGCCTTATTTTCAACAAAATTCTTCTTTAAAACTTCAACATGGCTCAGCTGAGGAAGTCTTCTGCTTTTAGCGAAACCCATAAACTTTGACTTCTTACCATAGCCCGAAAGCTCACGCTTTATGCTGCTCCCAATAAAACGTTGAATAGTCTTCGAAACTGAGCGCAACGGCTTCTCTGCGCAGTACACGCTAACTCCGAAAAGGGTCTTCTCGGACTCAGCATTGCCCATCTCGTCAACTAAACCGCTGACTGCAATCTTCCTACTAATTTGCTCTTGCGCCTCTTTTTCTTTCTGAAGAAAAGCCCTCTTTACTATCTCTGTTGAAAAATCAGCCGCTGTAACACCGATTTTTATGGTGCCACCTAAATCATCAATAATTGAAGAAGGAACTTTCCTCTCAGTGCTGATTACAAGGAACTCTTTTGAGAATGAGTGGACGGCAAATTTGACTCCTTTAGCCTCTAGTAAAGAGTCAAGCTCCGCTAGCGACAAACGCCAATTCTTTCCTGGGATAAACAGTTGAAGTTGCATGCTTACACATGCCTAAACTGCTGCTAACTATATAAGCAATCGAGCAACACGCCCAAGAAAATCTCCACTAACTTGGCACAAAAAACTTGAAGACTATACAAACCTATCATGGATATAGTTACAAATCGTTTAAATATCGCCCACGCTGTTATGCTAAAAAAGGGATGCTTTATGCATGCAAGGAATTATCGGCCTGTAAAGGGTCAAGCTTACACGCGGAAAAAGTTTGCGAAGGGTTTTCCACCCCCGAAAATCGTTAAGTTCACTATGGGGAATACTAAAGGAACCTTTGAGGTTGAAGCGAAACTCGTAGCTTTAAAAAGAGCTCAGATCCGCCATAGCGCCTTGGAAGCAGCACGTATAGCGACAAACCGTCTCCTGATGGATAAACTGGTTGACGATTATCTAATGCAAGTTCGTCCATACCCGCATATCATTTTGAGAGAAAACAAAATGATTTTTGGAGCTCATGCTGACCGGCTCCAGCAAGGTATGCGCAGGTCTTTTGGAAAAGCCATAGGTACAGCAGCCCGAGTGGAACCCGAACAGACACTTATAACTGTCAAAGTTAACGCCACCGCGGTTGACACAGCTAAAGAATCCCTGAAACGTGGAAGCGCAAAGCTACCAATCCCCTGCAAAATAATAGTTGAAAAAATACAGTCTCCTGATGTACCTGACAAGACGGAGATGGGGAAAGCTTGAGTGCTAAAAACAAATCCGATGTTTTATGGTTTGAAACACTGAGAAACACTGACGTTCCGATTGTTGGCGGCAAGAACGCCAGTCTCGGTGAAATGATTAACGCTGGAATGCCTGTTCCTCCTGGTTTTGCCGTGACAGCATACGCTTATGAAAAGTTCATTCAGCAAACGAAGATAGCTGAGAAAATTTACCAAATAATAAGCGAAACAGTAACCAACCCAAATGACCCAAAACAGTATGATGCCGCCTCAAAGAAAATACGTGAACTCATCGAAAAAACGCCGATACCGCCGAAAATTGCTAAATCAATCAGAGAAGCTTATAGGGAGCTTAACAAGCGTTTCAATTTGAAAGCTACTTTTGTTGCTGTACGTTCCAGCGCCACGGCAGAGGATTTGCCTGACGCTTCGTTTGCGGGTCAACAAGAAACTTACCTTAACGTGAAGGGACCAGATGAACTTCTAGAAAAAGTAGTGAAGTGTTGGTCTAGCCTGTTCACGCCCCGCGCTATATTTTACCGAAACGAAAAGGGCTTTGCACACGAAAAAGTTTTCATAAGTGTTGGCGTCCAAAAAATGGTGAACTCTAGAGCCGCTGGAGTTATGTTCACGATAAATCCTGTAACGGGCGAAACAGATGAAATCGTTATTGAAGGCAACTATGGTTTAGGCGAAACCGTGGTGTCAGGCGCAGTGAATCCTGACGACTTCGTTGTTGATAAAGCCACCTTGAAAATCGAGGAAAGGCGTATCGCCAGAAAAACCGTTATGTACATACGTGACCCGAATACGGGTAAAACTGTCCATTTAGATGTGCCTGCAGATAAGCAGAAAGAAACTTGCGTAAACGACGAAGAAATTATTCATCTTACAAAATTAGCCAAGGTAATTGAGGCACATTACAAAAAAGCTATGGACATCGAATGGGCAATTGATAAAGACTTATCTTTTCCCGAAAACATATTCGTGGTTCAAGCTCGTCCAGAAACAGTTTGGAGTGCTAAAGGCATGGAATCAACAAAAGTTGACGAAGGAAAGCCTCAAGCAGATTTGAAAGTGGCTGTAAAAGGAATTGCAGCTGGCAAGAGAGGCTACGGCTATGGCGTAGCAAAAGTTGTTTTGTCTCCTGATGAAGCAAACGAAATGATGAAAGAAGGCGACGTTCTCGTAACAGACATGACCAACCCAGATTTTGTTCCGTTCATGAAAATGGCCAGTGCAATAGTAACGGATAAAGGTGGAATCACATCTCATGCGGCCATCGTAAGTCGTGAACTTGCCATACCTTGTGTTGTAGGAACTGAAACCGCAACCGAAGTCATGAAAACGGGTAAAGAATACACTGTTGACTCAAGAAACGGAATAATCTATGAAGGCATTTTACGTGAAGCAACAGCAGCATCTGCTCAAGCCGCAATTACAGTTGTAGGAGACCCTGCACCTGTAACCGCCACAAAAATTTACATGAACCTCGGTGTTCCAGAGAAAATTGAAGACTACAAGATCTTGCCCTTTGAGGGCATCGGGTTAATGCGCACCGAGTTCCTTTTGGCCAGTACGATAGGCGAGCACCCGCTTAATTTTGTTGAAACCGGGAAAAGCCAAGAATTCATTGATAAACTGGCAGAAGGCGTAGCAACAGTGGCAAGAGCCATCCAACCACGTCCCGTTGTGGTGCGTTTGAGTGACTTCAAAACCAACGAGTACCGAGAGCTGAAAGGCGGCGACAAATACGAAATCGTTGAAGAAAATCCAATGCTTGGTTGGAGAGGCTGTAGCCGTTACATCAGTAAGTGGTACCAGAAAGCTTTCAGGCTTGAATGTCAGGCCATCAAGAAATGCCGCACGGAATGGGGTCTGAAAAACGTGTGGGTTATGCTTCCGATGGTGCGTACACTTTGGGAAGCCAAGAGGGTTCTTGAGATCATGAAGGAAGAGGGTTTGGAGCGTTCTCGCGACTTTAAAGTGTGGTTGATGGCGGAAACTCCTTCCTTAGCAATAATGGCAGACGAGTTTTCCAAGCTTGTTGACGGGTTTTCCATAGGCTCAAATGACATGACCCAAGGTGTTCTGATGATTGACCGAGACTCTGAAAGGTTAGGCCAAATGGGCTACTTCGATGAAAGAGAACCTGCAGTGAAAAGGATAATAGCTCATCTCATTAAAGCGGCTCACGAGAACGGCTGCACGGTTTCAATATGCGGTGAAGGGCCATCAAACCTGCCAGACTTCGCAGAGTTCCTTGTCCGCGCTGGAATCGACAGTATCTCCGTAAACAACGATGCTGTTTTAGCCACGAAGAAGCATGTTGCAAGCGTAGAACAGAAAATAATTCTTGAACGCCTCGCAGAGCAAGCTGCATTAGCCGCTGGGCGCCCCATTAAAAAGCCAACCCCTGACTGGGAATGGACGCCATAATGTTATAGAAACGCAAGCAATCCGAACCTTGCCTTTTTCTTTTTCTATTACCCCTTCACGCAAGAGCCTCTGGTAGGCGCATAAGTATGAAAGGATTCGATTTCGAGGAAGAGAGAATAAAACAGGAAATCGCCAAACTCGGCGCGAAACGGGTTCTGCTACAGATGCCTCAAGGCTTGAAACCTGAAGGTCCCCGCTTAGCCAAAATCATAGAAAAAACAGGTGCGCTTCCCATAATCTCAGCTGACCCCTGCTACGGCGCTTGCGACTTAGCAACCTGTGAAGCAGAAAGCTTGGGAATAGACCTGATAGTGCATTTTGGGCATGCGAAACTTGTGAAGCACGACCAAGTTCCAACTGTTTATGTGGAAGCTAGAGCAACCGTAAAAGTTGCTGAGGCTGTTGAGAAAGCAGTTCCGCTGCTCAGCAAGTACAGCAAGATAGGTTTAGCAACCACAGTGCAGCATGTACAGACGCTTGACGAGGCTAGAGAACTTCTTGTCCGCGTTGGAAAGACCGTGATGGTAGGCGATGCTGGACGAGTAAACTATGCGGGACAGGTGATCGGATGCGACTACAGCAATGTCCAGTCAGTAGCTAAAGGTGTTGATGCATTCCTTTTTATTGGAGGCGGGCGGTTCCACGCGTTAGGCATAGCTCTCAACACATCCAAACCCACGATAATCGCAGACCCCTACGAAAACAGGGCTTACTCTATAAGTGAAGAGGCGCAGAAAGTGCTTAAACAACGGTATGCTTGCATCGAAGAAGCGGAACATGCTAAAACCTTTGGCGTGTTACTCGGTTTGAAAATAGGGCAAGAGCGTCTTGAGGAAGCTTTGAAAATCAAGGGAACTGCTGAAAAAACCGGGAAAGTTGCTTTCCTCTTTGCAGTTAGGGAAATCTCTCCAGAAGCGCTGATGGAGTTTCCTTCCGTAGACGCATACGTGAATACTGCTTGCCCACGGATAGCTCTTGAAGCTCCCTCGAAATTCCTCAAACCTGTGTTAACAATTAACGAGTTTATGGTGGTCGCCGGCGAAACTTCATGGGAAAAACTGCTCAAAAAAGGCTTATTCGAAAACTAGAGTTGGAACTATTTCTTTCTCAGATGGAGTTCCAGCCTTCTCCTAAAGCAAGTCTTGAGCAGTACACTGTTTCAGAAGCTATTGCCGCGAAGATG
The DNA here is from genome assembly GCA_016927895.1 of Candidatus Bathyarchaeota archaeon. Lineage (GTDB taxonomy): Archaea > Thermoproteota > Bathyarchaeia > Bathyarchaeales > Bathycorpusculaceae > SG8-32-3. Next base: position 21,365 of record JAFGLT010000009.1, read on the forward strand.
CTTTATCTAGCTGCTTATACAAACGGTGACATCGTTGGCAAAAAAGTTTTAGATTTAGGTTGCGGAACTGGCAGGCTCGCTCTAGCGGCTTCTTACTTGGGTGCACAGTTTGTCGTAGGTGTGGACATCGACAAAACAGCCATAAAAACTGCTTCTGAGAACTCGAAAAAAGCTGGATTCAAAACCGATGTTCAATGGGTCCTAGCCGACATCGGTGCGGTAACGGGCAGCTTTGACACTGTGTTGCAGAATCCTCCTTTTGGCGTGCAAAAGCGTACTGCGGATCGAAAGTTTCTGGAAAAGGCTTTGGAGGTTAGCGATGTGGTTTACTCGCTTCATAATCACCCATCCACCGATAAGAAGTTGATACAGCGGCTCAGGTCAGATTCTGGTGGTCTGCTGCAGGTTGAGCCGTCTCCTTTTATCGCGAGGTTTGTTGAGAGCCATAGCGGAGTGGTCAAAGCGGTTTATGCTATGCTTATGACTATTCCGCGCATGTTTGATTTCCACACTAAACTGAAACATGATTTCGTAGTTGATCTGTACCTCATAAAGAAACGTAAACTATGAGGTGGGTGTTCTGTAGGGCTGTTTTTGCATCCGCGTAATCAAAAGGTTTATTGAGAAGCATAGAAACTTAGGATATACCCGTTCAGAGAACCCCTCTGTATCGTTTATAGTTAGCAATAAAGGGAAACAGCATGAATCAGAAAGCATCTGGACATAAAAGCGGTACTTTAGTGCTGCCTGGAGAGCGCTTAGGTGTTATTGAAGAATTCATTCCGGATTCTGGAACATACGTGAAAGACGGTGTAATATACTCCAAGATTGTTGGTCGCGCGTTAATGGATTTGCTGAGCAAGCGCGTTTCTGTTTATCCATTAATCAATGGGTCACCTGTTCCCAAGGTCTCATCGGTTGTCGTAGGGCAAGTTGGCAACGCTCAGTCTGACAATGTTCTGGTTAGAATTTTCAAGATAGGTTCCAAGAGGATTTCAGGTGTTTTCACGGGAATCCTCCATATTTCTGACGTGCAGGAACGTTACGTCAAATCTATGAATGACGTGTGCAAGCCAGGTGATATAATACGAACTAAGGTTATAAGCAATAAGAATCAGGTTTCTCATCTTTCCACTAACGACAAAAGTTTAGGTGTAGTGTATGCTTTTTGTTCTTGCTGTTCAAATTTGCTGGAGCCCAAGCGGCATGAGATGTTATGTCCGAAATGCGGCAACGTTGAAAAGCGTAAACTCGCTCTGGATTATGGAAAAGAGGAGATATGAACAAATTGAAGGTTAAAGTGTTAAAGAAAGAAGGTAATGAACTTAAAATAGAAATTGAAGGTGTAGATCACGGTCTCTGTAACCTGCTCCAAAAGAAACTTTTAGAAGACGAGAAGGTGGACTTGGCTGGCTACGATATACCGCATCCTTTAGCGTCAAGCCCCGTGATATATGTTCGAATGAAAGGCAAAGAGAAACCTGAGGATGCATTGCTTAAAGCTGCGGAGAACGCCCGCGAAATCAACGACGCCTTCAGTAAGGAACTGAAGAAAGCGCTCAAATCTTAAATTCACCCTTCGTTTTCGAGCAGAGGTATCTCGCCAATTTTTTGGTAATCATCCAGAACGTTAGCCTCGGAGACTTAGCAAACGCGTTAAACTTATAACACGCCTGCAAAATACTTAAAATCAAACCGTTAGGAAAAATAGTTTTGAACAGCCAAAGTTTTCGCGTTATAAAACCTGAAATCCGAGTTCTAGGGGTAGACGACGGTGCATTCAAGCCGCATGTTAAGGGTCAGGTTCCAGTAATCGGTGTTGTTTTCAGAGGCGGCTTCTGGCTCGACGGTGTAATGCATACCAGCATAGAGGTAGATGGTTTTGATGCCACAGATATGATAGCATCCATGATTACTGGTTCATCTCACTATAAGCAGTTGCGGGTGATAATGTTGAACGGTGTAACGTTTGCTGGCTTCAACATAGTGGATGTTAAGGCGCTCCATGCGGTGACAAAGCTGCCTGTTATAACGGTAACGCGTGAAAAACCTGACTTTGCCGATATTCACAAAGCGCTCCAAAATCTGCCCGGCAGTGAAAAACGATGGGAAATAATTCTTAGCGCGGGAGAACCTGTTGAGGTCTCAACTAGAAGCGCTAAAGCTAAAGTCTACATGCAAACCGTTGGTGTATCAAAAGAAGATGCTCAAAAAATCTTGCGTTTGACTTCAACTAGAAGTAATGTTCCCGAAGCCTTGCGTGTTGCGCATCTTGTTGCATCTGGAATAAGCCATGTATAGCCATGTAACTAGAAAAAGTTTAAAAGAGACCACGCAAAGGGAATCCAAAACGTATAACGGAGTAGTGAATCATGGAATTCTGTCCGAAATGCGGTTCTCGTCTTGAATTCAAAAAACCGAAGACCGACAAAGCAGCTTCCTTGACGCTTGTCTGTCCGAAATGCGGATACAAAAAGAAGGAATTACCCCAGAAAGTTGAACCCAAAATCGTCAAAACAATCAAGCATAATCCCCAACAGTTTGTAGCTGTAATCGGCAAGGAAGAGCAAAAGCTTCGAACGCTGCCCACTGTTAGAATCGAGTGTCCCAAATGCGGAAACAACACTGCTTACGTCTGGCAGGTGCAAACCCGTAGCGCTGATGAATCTTCAACGCAATTCATGCGATGCACAAAATGCGACCATACATTCAGAGAGTACAGTTAAGCTTTCGCCCCCTCAGAACGTATCAAGGATTCTAACCGAAGGTTTTCTCAAGAAAATTTTTATCTATCAGCATTACGCTTAAGTTCCTAAAATCTTAATAACATCTCTGTGTAGCATTAAGCGAGGAAAAAGGACATGTTTAAGCTTAAAGTATCTGACGCTAAACTCTTGAGAGACATGGCTGCCGCCA
>JAFGLT010000082.1 GCA_016927895.1 Candidatus Bathyarchaeota archaeon
AGCGTCTCCGAGTTCGTCTCAGAAGCCGTAAGGCTTAGAATAGAAACCCTTGAAAAAGCCATAAAAATCCAAGAGGAAGCCCGGTCAACTGTTTCTTCAAGTAACCGCAAAATCAAGCGACCAGCTTAACCTTCTTGAAAGGTGATAGAAAACATGCGGGAATCTGAAAAAGCTCAACGAAGACTCATCAGGACCATTGCGAAAGAGGTTGCCTATGAGGTTCTCTTCGAACACCTTGAAGAGTATGAGCACAGTCCTAAGCCAAAGAAGGCGGATGAGAAGGATGGCAAAAACTAGGGTTTGTCCTCTTGCTGCTGCGCAGCCACAGCAGGAAAACAGCGACTGCCTCGGCGAAGTGTGCGCTTGCTACGTCAAAATGCATAAATCCCGACTAATGCAAGGAAATCACTGCAAACTCGCTGACCCAGAGTATTTCTACCGCTATGTTGGATGCGGATTGGTAACCCAAGTTCCTTGGAAACTGGTGAGACGCGAAGAGAAGAAAGCCACTTGCGAAGAACAACCAAAGCAAAACAGCTTCACATAAATATTCGAGTTTTGGGCAGGCAGGAGGAAATGACTGAGTTTATGCGAACACGGGAACTTGTTTCAATCCGTTACTTCGACCATGTCCTATACCACCGAGCCTCAGCTTTAGACATGAAGCCTCAAATTCGAGAGGCAGTAGGCTGGCTAATGTACGCATGTGACGAGTTTGTTACAATAGCTTGGGATCACGACGCTGAACCTCCAACCCTTCGCGGCGGAGACCCGAAAGCGTCTGGGCTTGTTTTGCTGACAACCGACATCCTAGAGCTAAAAAGACTCGGAACTTATCCATTACAAGAAAATCCAAACTGCCATTTAAATTCGGCACAGCCTATAACTAAAGACGAGTATGCGCTTCCGCCAAAGAAGCGAAAAACTCAAGAAAGAAAAAGGAAAGATGACAAATGATTACCAGAGCCACTACACAAGCTATTCCGCAGTCTATCATCAGAAACCGCCAACTAACAGTTGAAGAACTAAAAACCCTAAACTTACCACTAACCATTCAAGGCGACACAATCACAATCAGCCGTAGCTTAAGAGGCTGGCCACTTCAGCAACCAGTGACCTTAAGCCTCAACAAAGTCTTAGCGGTAAAAGAAAAAGGCTTAATCAACTACATCATAAGCGCACTCATAGGCGAAAGACCAAACCTAATCCCATACGTTTTCGACAATCAAAGCCTAATCAAAATGGCAAGACACTTCCTACGTCACCTATCAGGCTCTCTATGCAGCTGCTACACCTACACATCAACTGTCCAAAGATACTCGACATGGCTTGGCTACAGCCCAGATTTGATAATTCAAGATGCTAAACCTATCGGCAACATTCCTGACCCTCAAAGAGTACAAAACCATTCCGGCTATCTTGACGAGTATATAGCACAGCTTCAAGACGAGGGCTTAACACCAAGCCGAGTTCACTGCTGCGCCAAACATGTCAAAACGTTTTACAGAGCGAACAACATCAAACTTGAACTATCAGCACCATTAAGTCGCAGAGTCACCTATAAAGACCGAGCACCAAAACCTGAAGAACTCGCAAAACTACTCGACATATCACCTCTACGAGAAAAAGCCATAATATCCATGCTTGCTTTAGGCGCTTTTAGAGAAGAAACACTCGCAAAACTCCTATACAGACATGTGCAAGAAGACATAGAAAACAATATCACCCCAATACACATACATGTCGAAGCAGAAATTACCAAAGGAAAATACCATGACTACGACACCTTTCTAGGCGCAGAAGCAGCACAGTTCCTAAAACTCTATTTGGAGCAACGAAAGAAAGGCTCACAAAGAATCCCACCTGAAACCTTGATCGCTGAAGCACCATTAATAAGAAATGCAATGAGCCGAACACCTAAAAGCATAAGCTCAAAAGAAATACGGAAACTAGTCCACGAGCTCTATGTCATAGCAGGACTCATAAAGAAACCAATCGGACGCATGTACGATTTACGAGTGCATAGCTTAAGAAAATACTTCAAAACACAAATGCTCGCCTTAGGCGTCCAACCAGACTATGTTGACTACATGATGGGACACACAATCGACACTTACCATGACATCCAAAGCATAGGCATCGATAAACTGCGCAGCGTCTACGCAGCCGCAGGGCTTTCGATTAGACCAAAAACACAAGTCAGCAAAGTTGAAGCCTTAAAAGAAATCATCCGTGCATGGGGAATGAATCCAGAACAACTCTTAACAAGAGAAGCACTAGCTGAAGGTGCAACCACTTACAAAAACCAAACAGACCTCGAAAACCACCAACTCGTACTGTTAAGCAACCAACTAAAAGAGCTGATACGCAATGAAAAAACAAGCTGAATTCGCATCAAGAGTTTTGAAGACCAGCGGGCCCGCCACCAATACTCCTTGCCCGTTCGCTGTGCACCCCGCAGGCGCTGGTTCAGAAGCACTTATATTCCAAATTTTCCAATAGCTATTTATGCCTCTGAAAAGAGCAGGCGCCTTTTTTCTTCTTGGAATCGCCGTTTTAGCAGTGATAATTGCGGTGCTTGCTTTGCCTAACGCCGTTGATGTTGATCTTACGCGTTCAGCGGTTAGGTTTTTTGGGTTATACGGCTTTCTTTTCCTCAGCATAACGGTTTTAGTTACTCCGTTTCTGCGGGAAGTCACTCAGGCTTTTGGCAAACCTTTTCTGAAAGTTCATCACATTTTCGCCGTCATAGGTTTAGTTTTAATTACTCTGCACCCAGTTTTCAACGCGATAGAATTTAGTCTATCAGTTTTTGTGCCTAACTTTGCCTCGTGGATGGCTTTCTGGAGGTTAGCGGGCAGACCGGCGTTTATCCTAATCTATGTCGCCGTTTTTGCGGCTTCTTTAAGAGCTAAAGCGCCGAAGTACTGGCGGGCTTTCCATGCCTTAATGTACGTGGTATTACTTTTCGGAATAGTGCACGCCAATCTCATCGGCAACGACTTCCGAAGTATTGGGATAGCCCTAATCTTTAACGCATTGTTCATCGCATCACTTGTGGGTTTTGTGTTCAAAAGGTACAGAAGTTACAAGCTTAAAGAAAGACTGAGCCGCTAAAAGTCCGTTATGGGTGTCAATGCATATTTTTCAGATGTGACAGGTTAACTTCTTAAGGTTAGTGGGTAATACTAAAATGACTTTGAAAAAATGGACAATACAGACATTATCCTGCTCCAGCTTTTGCTAGCAAATTCTAGGCTTTCGTATGGCAAATTAGCCGAAAAACTCGGTTTGTCAGTGAACTCTGTCCACAAAAGAATCCAATCCCTTATTGAAACAGGAGTGATTCATAAGTTCACTGCCAAACTTGGGCCTTTAGCAGCGAACTTTTTCAGCGTCTTCATCTCAGGCACTTCCCAACTAAGTTCCTTCCAAGACTTACCCGACAAACTGAACAATCACGGTTCCATCTACTGGCTCGCCATAGGCGGCGGAAAATATCTTTACATCGGGGCCTACCTCAGGCGCATAGACGAACTGGAACCGCTTGTCCGCTACATAAAAACGGAGGCAGGCATGCCTGAGCCGACTGTAGGTATAATGTCTTCACCTGCATCGCTGTTTCCTACAGACCCTAAGCCAAAAGATTTGGCCCTTTATGACTTGGACTACAAAATCATTGGTTCACTTAAGGATAACTCGCGAAAACCCGTTTCAGATGTAGCTGATGAACTGGGTGTTTCAGCGAAAACTGTCCGCCGCAGGCTTTCGCGTATGATTAAAAACTTTTTAATCGAGCTCTCCTTAGAGTGGTATCCAGACGCTTCAAACGATATAATCACGCTTTTTGATGTTAGCTTAAAACCAGATGCTGATTTGAGTAAAGCTAACCGTATTTCCCAAAAGTATTCTCCAAACATGCTTTTTTCGTGGTCCTTCATGAATATTCCTGGCGTCGTGACTTGCGCTGTATGGACCAACACGATGAAGGAACTGCAAAGCATACGTGAAAACCTAGAAAAAGAGGTAGGCGTACTCTCAGCTGTGCCTAACATCCTCTATGTAGGCTACATTTTCAAAACTTGGCGAGATCAAATGCCCGAAAAACAATGAGTCCACTTCTTCAACCTTCAGTATTATAAAAGACCCTTTCGTAACATTGTTTTTGTCTTTTTCATCCAGCAACAAGTTGAAATGAACCTAAATTCTTCTTGTACCTATTAGTAAACTAAAACGGAAAACAAGTGAGTATGATGATCGAATCAGCAATTACTGTTGAAAACCTCGTAAAAAAATTCGAAGATGTTACAGCTGTAGACGGAATTAGCGTGCAAGTAAAGAAAGGTGAACTCTTTGGGTTGCTGGGGCCTAACGGCGCTGGCAAAACCACGGCTATAAACATACTCTGCGGCTTGGCAAAACCTACAAGCGGCACTGCCACGGTTGGCGGCTACGATGTTCAGAAGGAACCAGAGAAAGTGAAGGAGCTCATAGGTGTCTGCCTTCAAGAGACTGCGATATACCCTTACCTGACAGGCGCGGAGAACGTGGAGCTTTTCGGGGATCTCTATGCAATGAACAAAGAAACGCTCAAAAAGAGACGCGACGTGCTGCTTGAAAACGTGGGACTCACGGGTGACGCTAAGCGAAGGACGGAGAAGTACAGCGGCGGAATGAAGCGCAGGTTAAGCCTTATTCTCGCCCTGATTCATAATCCTCAAATAGCGTTCCTAGACGAGCCAACAGTGGCTATGGATCCGAAATCGCGGCGTGATGTCTGGGGCTTCATCAAACGTCTGAAAAAAGAAGGTAAAACAATAATTTTGACTACCCATTACATGGAAGAAGCTGAAGAGCTATGCGACCGTGTGGGTATAATCGATCACGGTAAACTAATTGCGCTTGGTTCACCTGAAGAATTGATTTCGAAGAACAAAGTCAAGAACTTGGAGGAAGTTTTCATCAACATCACTGGAAGAAAAATACGGGAGGCAGTGTAAATGAAGTTTCAACGAGTTTTAGCTTTAACCAAAAAAGAAATGAAGAAAACAGTCCGTGAACCCGCGGTGCTGTTCATGATTTTCCTGTTTCCCATAGTCTTCGTCTTCGCGTTCGGCGCTTCCTTCGGTGGAGTCGGAGGCAGCCAACCCGCCTACAGCATCGGCGTAGTTAGCATGGACCAAGCCAGCTTAGTGAACGCGTCACAGATACTTCTAACAGCGTTGTCAGACACGAACATACTAAACGTGCAAGTTTACGGTGACAACCAGACCGCGCAAAACGACCTGTCACAGGGAAGCATTCAAGGCGTTATGATAATTCCAAGCGACTTCAGCCAGAGCTTCGCTTCGTATCAGGCAGCACCAAACGACCCAAACCTGTGGACTAACGCCACAATCGCTCTGTACTTGGATCAAGGTTCACTAGTTGCGACTCAAGCCGTACCTCCCATCATCCAGCAAACTTTGACAGCCATCACGGGCCAGAACCAGCAGGCGTATTCCAGCCCGTTCAGCTTGGAGACTGCATCTCTGATTGAGGTGAACGCGCCATCGACATTTGACTTCATGGCACCGGGCATGTTTACTTTCGCGTCGATTTTCCTCATAATGATGGTTGCCCAGTCGTTCACTCAAGACCGAGAGAACGGCATGATGAAACGAATCAGAATTACGCCGACGACGCCTACAGAATTCATGATTAGCCAAGTGTTGTCTTACTCGGTTATAGCGTTAATTCAGGCGGTTCTCGTGTTCGTCATGGTTTACTTCATGGGCTTCACACCAGATGTTGGAATACCAGTCTACGCGGTCGCCTTTACGCTGGTGCTGGTGTTCTCACTGTCTAACGTTGGATTCGGCTTAATCACCGCTACAATCTCCAAGTCTTCAGGCGCAGCAACTGGGCTTTCCTTCCTCTTCGTGCTACCGCAACTGTTCCTCGGCACATTCGTCGGTTCTTCTCTCTCCTCAGCAGCGCAAGTCGCCGGTAAAATCGTACCCAGCTACTACGTAACTGACGCTTTAACTTCACTCTTCCTAAGAGGCGCCGCCATCACCAGTCCTGCAATACTATTGGACATCACAGTAGTATCCATAGCATGCATAGGCATATTAGCAGTCGGGATAATCCTGTACGGAAAATACTACAAAATCTAAACACTGCAACCATGAATATGGTCCGAACAAAGCCTACAATGATGGAGACCAAGAAATGAAAGAAAGCGAGACATTAGACGTTAAAGCGCTGCTGGAAGAAGCGAAGGCTTCCGAGCATGGAGAAGCTTATCGAACACTTGATAAAAACCCGAACTTCAGAATAGGCGTCGGCGTCAGGCTAACGACGCCCAATAAGCATTCCTTTTTTGTTGAAATACTGCTTTACCTGTGCCCCAGCTTTAAGAACGCGGACCTGAATGTCTTGGAGAAGAGTCTAAACTGCCTTAAAGAGTTGAAGTCGAGAAACTACGCTTTAACATGCCAAGACGGCAACTGCGTATCATGCGAAGCCACTGTTTCCCCTACGAGGTTAACTGAAGAATACGGCAAAATTAGGGCGCTTATAACAGCAGGTTTCGGCTAGCCAAACTGCAGGACACTGTTTCGAAAATAAAGTCTTATGTATTTCTGTGTTGACCATAGAAGAGGAGTTGGACAGTTATGCGAGACGGAACAGACGAAATAATAAAAACAAAATTGTACGGCGAAATCGAGACCTTGGAAAACCAGTACCGCGCGCTTAAGGGGTATCTTGCAGGAAACGAGGACAGTTTGGAAATTGTCGGCACCGTGAAGGGGTTCAGAGACACCTTAAACAAAATCAGCACGCACGTTCTTACATTGTACACTCTGGAGGGTCAAAAAGCTAAAATCACCTGGGATTCGCTCCTCACGAACATAGACAACGCCTTGGAGACGTTGCAGGCTTCACGTTCTAAACCTGTACCCGCAATTCAACTTGCCTTGAACATTTCTGAACCCAAAATAGAGGAAGTCATGTCTTACCTGTTGGCCCTCAAAAAATCCCTGCAGTAAACGGCAGAGACTTACTCCACAATTTTTTCCCAACTTTTCACCAAATCCAGAATTTCTTGAACAGGTTGCCCACCGTAGCTTTGCAACCGTTTGCGAAGCTCAACCTTGTCAACCATTGCCTTCTGGAAGTCCCTGATTTCACTAGCTCCGCTCGCTAAGTAGAGAATGCCATCTATGCCTGCTCGTGCGCAGCGAACGCTAACAGTCAAAAGCTCTGAGGCTGAGGGCACATCTTTAGCGGTGTCGCCTGGACCGTAAACGTACAGGCTTATGTAAATTGGCTTCTTGAGCAGCTTTTTGAACCCGCGCGCCAGCATCTCCCAGTACCAAGGCGTCGCGTAGCTCTTGCTAAACATCACAACGTTGAATGCGTCAGCGTACTTGGCGAGGTCGTCAAAGTCAACTCCGTAACGCTCACAGGCGGTTATAGGATCAGGCTGTATGCACATGACCAAGTCTTTTTTCACACGTTCCCTGACTTGACCAATGTAATCGGTGACTTCTTTTCTGCGCCATTCAAACCAGCCGAGTCCGCTTTTCTTCCACCTTTCTTTGCAGCGTGGGCAGGTGCAGTGACTGTGGTCTGCAAAGTACTGGCTGTTCAGCCACACACCCAGCGAGTGACGGTCAACATCTTCAATGTAATCCAGTTGTTCAGCTCGGTGTTCAGGTTGCGTGGCGCAAACAACGCTCCAGTAAATGTTGAAGTTGCTGTTGCCCATTCGGGCTGGACCAAGAGGTGACTGCGAGATCCAGTCAGGATGGCTCCGGACAGCCGCGTTATCAGCGAAAACGGCAACGTTGCTGTACATGTCCTGCACAGGCGTAATCCTATCGCCAGTTTCCAGCTTAGTACGCAACACGTGAAAATCAAAACCCGCCGTTTTCTCCGGCTCATAAACGTACGTACCGAACTTCAAGTCAAACACACCATACGTCACGCAAACAAAATGGCAATCAATTAAGCTTTCGGAAAAAACAGCCACAAAGCCACTGCTAACACCCTCTGCAATCCCAGAAACTCAAAACCAGCGAAAAATGCAGAGTAAAGAATTACTGTTTGTTTTCAATCACGTATATCCTCGATAATTTCTGTTATAGTTCCCTTGAATAGGGGGGATAGCTTTTTTCACGCGTTAGAGCAACCAACACTGCTGCTTCATTTTCTCCTGTGCTGTAATATTGTGGCTTTGATAAATCTTAATAATCCTTTTCTGCAATTTGTGTATGTGTGAAGTGGAATGAAAAAGAAGTTAATGGAGATACTTGCCTGTCCCATAGATAAACATCACCCGCTTGAACTTTACGTTTTCGAAGAGAAAGACGAAGTAACTGAAGGCTTAATTGTCTGCCCCAAATGTTTGCGCTGGTATCCAATACGCGATGAAATCCCCGAAATGTTGCCCGATGAACTGCGCAAAGACGCTGAAGACCTTCCGTTTTTGAAGAAATGGAAAGCCAAAATACCTGAGAAAATAGTTTTTGAAGGCAAACCTTTCAGTCTGAAACGTTAAGCGGCAGAATTTCATCCGAGTTTTATAGCTTTATTTTTTGCCGAAGACCGCAACGTAGCTTCAGCTATTTGCAACGCTTTTAAACCGTCAACTCCAGTTACCAGAGGTTTCTCCTTTTCTGTTATGCAATCTGCGAAATGCTGAAGTTCAAGCTTCAACGGTTCCTGCCAAGAATACCTAGGTTGCAAGTTTTCTTTTGGGTCCTCAATCCACAACTCTTGCGTCATGTAATCCAATCTCATTATCGCTTCGCTTCCAGTAACAGTCAAAGTCCGCGTTTTGTAAGGGGTCAACCAGTTGGATTCAATGAATGCGCTTTTCCCGTCTTCATAGGTGAGCATTATTTGAGCATAATCCTCAAACTTTCTATGCTTCATGCTTCCAGTTTTCGCGTAAACACCTATTGGGTCTTCACCGGATATGTAACGCATAACGTCTATGTCGTGAATCGCCGTATCCTTTACTACTCCCACGTCGCCTATTCTCTCAGGCCACTGCGAAACTCTTTTTGCAGTAGCACACACAAGCTCTCCTATTCTCTTTTTTTCAACCGCCCCTCGAATATGCTGCAGCCCTGGAATAAACCTCATCAAAAAGCCCACAGTCAAATGCAAACCGTTTTCTTCAGCCACTTCCAGAAGACTTTCTGCTTGCCTCGTGTATGTCGCCATGGGCTTCTCAACTAAAACGTGCTTCCCGGCTTTTAACGCTTTAAGCGCTTCTTTGGCAAGTTTGGTTGACCAAGTGCACACGCTCACCGCTTCAACAGCTTCGTTTTTCAGCATTCGAGAACTGCTCGTGTACGCTTTCACGCCGAACTGATCAGCTACTGCTTTCGCTCGTTCAGGGTTAACGTCGCATATAGCCACAAGTTCGGTTGACTCCAATTCACTGTAGCCTCTGGCGTGGTTTTTTCCCCAGAAGCCTGTTCCTACTACCGCAACACCCAATTTTTTCATTTCTTCTCAACTCCTCTCCCTAAGCCACGATATGTAAAGCCTTTACGTTCCACCTTTTTGGGTTCATACATCCCTGTTAAGTCAACTATTGCCGCTGGGATTTTCATTACAGCCTGCAGCCTCTTAAAGTTTAACCGTTTAAACTGGTCTTGCCCAGTCAACACCACTATGCAGTCTGCGCCTTCCACTGCCTCTTTCATGCTTTTTTTCAGCACGCGCGCAACATCTGAGAATTCATTCTTTGAGACCAACGGGTCATACACGCTTGCTTTCGCGCCTCTTCTTTCCAGCATTTTAACAAACATTGTTGTCGCTGTCTTAGGTTTCGCAGTGCCAAACACGGCAACTCTCGCTCTTCTTACAGTCTTCCCGCAACTTCGCAGCGCATCCTTCGTTAAATTAATCGCGTGTCTAACAAGATCCTCGTTTATTTTCCTAGCTAACGCAGGAAGCCTCAGCTTCGCGTTCAGGTTCTCCGCACTTTCAAGCAAAAGATAAGCTTCGTTCCTGTTAACCTCCTCTGCTTCAACTGTCGGCGAAAAACTCTCGCCATCCACATCTACAAGTTTTAATGTTTCAAAACAGTCTATGCCCGCATTCTCACAGAAAACTGCTAACTCGTTGGCTAACGCCAAGTTTGCATCCTGCTTTGCAATTGTGAAAAGCAAAGCGGCTTCCGCTGTTTTAACGTCCGGAATTTGCTTCACAGCCTTTCCTGTTATTACTTCCAAAACCTTCGCCGCCGAGTCCAAGCTGGCTTCATCTAACGCGGCAACTTTCAACTCTTGCTTTGCAATTGAATCCAACGGTTGGCCACTAAAAAATCGGATTGGACTGTAAACCAGACCAAAGTCTTCTCCCACCCTTAGTCCTGACGTGTTTTCCAGAGTTTCCTTGACTACTCCTTCGGTAAAGCCTACACCCGCTATGCCTCCATAAATAAACAACATGCCTCGGCTAAGTGCCTTTCCAACTTGTTTGCAGGCGCTTTCTACTTCTGAATAGTCTGGCTGTTTTTTTCCGTCAAGTTTCGCAGTAAGCGTCATGATAACTATGCCACTTTGGGAAACAGCGTTGTGTAACTCGCTTGTCACGCTTAACCGTCCTCTCCTCAAAAAACTCTTCAATCTAGTTTCTATTTCTCGGTCCGAGAACACGGTTTTCCCTTTTGACAGGTGTTCCACCAGAGTTTGGTCTGCATCAGTGCAAACGACTTTAAAACCGGCTTCAACAAAAGAAACCGCGTAAAGAATTCCCTTTTCTTCGCATCCTATAACGCATACAGTGTATTTTTCGCGTTTTTCTTTTGTGTCTATCTCTTCGGTTTTCAAGTGTAGAAATGCAGCCATGAACAAGGTTTCTCCGTTTTTAAATGCGACCTTTAGGAAGGTTAAATGGTTGCAAGGATTTGTTTGAGCGTTATACTGTAGTCTTTGACTAGCTTTAATGCTTTTTCTTGGTTTTTTGCTTCCGCGTATAACCTGTAAGCGGGTTCTGTTCCGCTGGGTCTCACAAGGATGGCGCTTTTGTCTTCAAACCAGATTTTCACGCCGTCAATGGTACTCACGTTCGCGCCCTTCACTTGCTCAAGCAGTTTTTTGTGCACTTTTTCTTTCTTGTCCTCTGGACATTCAACCTTTCCTTTTTCAATGAAATACTGCGGCTGCTCAGAGATAAGCTCCGAAAGCTTCTTTCCCGTCTTAGCCATAATACCCAAAATCAACGCAGTTGTCATGGCTCCATCCCTGACTGCTTGGTGAGGACCATAGAAAACTCCGCCGTTTTCTTCTCCGCCCAACTTGGCTTTAACTTCTTTCATAGTCTGCGAAACCGTCACGCTACCCACTTTAGTCCAGACGATTTCGCCTTTGTAAACCTCAGCCACGTCCTTGATAAGTGTTGAAGAACTCACAGGCGTAACTATCTTTGCGTTTGGGTTTTCCATCAGGAACTGTTTTTCAACAATCGCGAAGGTTTTGTCTCCCCAGTAAATCTCGCCGTTCTCGCCAACGAATATTGATCTGTCGGCGTCGCCGTCGAAAGCCACACCTAAATCTGCGCCAACTGCCTTCACGGTTGCAGCCATCTCCTGCAAGTTTTCTGGGCGTGGCTCTGGCATTCTACCTGGGAAAGTTCCGTCAATGTTCGCATTTATGGTTGTGACTTTGCAGCCTAACTCGCGGAGAAGCTTTGGGGTTGCCAAGCCGCCTACGCTGTTCGCGGCGTCTACGAGAACGTGATATTTTTTTGATGCTATTTCAGGAATGTTTATGTGGTTTTTTATGGCGTTTATGTATTCGTCGTTAATGCTGGCTAATTCGTGTTTTGCTCCTAGTTTGTTCCATTCTGCGAATACGGTTTTATTTTGGAAGTAGGTGTTTTCTATTTGTGTTTCTTGTTCGTGTGAAATTTCTACGCCGTCTTTCCATATGACTTTGATGCCGTTGTATTCGGGTGGGTTGTGGGATGCGGTGATTATTACTCCACCATCCATGCGGTGGTTTTTCACTGCGTATTGGAGTGCTGGTGTGGAAGCCATTCCTGCGAAGAATACGTTGCATCCTGTGGCTGTTAAACCTGAAATTACGGCTTTGGCGAACATTGGACCGCTGGTTCTAGCGTCGTGGCCAATCAGTAAGTTTTTGTTTCCGAAGAATGTTCCGATTGCTGAACCTACCTTTACGGCTATTTCTGGGGTTAATTCTTTGTTGGTGAGTCCGCGGATGCCGTTTGTCCCGAAAAGCTTGTTCGAGGTTATTTTCTCATCTCCCTGTTTTAACAAATAATCTTGGGTTTTAATATGTTTTCAGAAACTTCTTTGCCTGGGCAGACAGAGGTTTTGCCCGCGAGTGAGACTTTGTCTTTGATTTTTGCTTGATCGCCTATTATGCAGCCTTTGCCGATTTTAACGCTTTTTCCTATTTTTGCGCCCTCGCCTATTATTGCTCCGTTTATAGAGGCGGCATCACCTATTTTTACGTCTGGCAAGATTACTGAATCTCTTATCTGCACGTTTTTTCCAATGGAAACGTTTCTTCCTAAAACTGCATATGGACCGATGACTGATTTCTCTCCTATATTCACGCCTTTATCCATTTCCACGGGGTTCTCCAGCTCGAACTTGCTATGGCTTTTGTTTTCTCGTGCTTTGGCATAAGTGTTGAGGAGGATTTTGTTTGCTTGCAAATACTCTTCTGGTTTGCCTATGTCCATCCACAGGCCGTTGATGATGTGTCCGTAGAGTTTTCCTTCTTCGACTATTTTTGGGAAGATTTCGCGCTCCATTGAAACATGTTTTCCTTTTGGGATGTAGCTGAAGATTTCGGGGCTTAACACATAGATTCCAGCGTTTATGAGGTTAGTTGGCGCCGTACCTTTTGCTGGTTTTTCGATGAACCTTGTTATTCGACCTTTCTCTGCTACTTCCGCAACGCCATACCTGGTTGGGTCTTCAACTTCGCAGAGCGCTATGGTGACCAAGGCTTTGTTTTTCTTGTGGGTTTCCAAGATTTCTGTGTAATCCAGTTCTACGAATATGTCGCCGTTTAAAACAAGGAAAGTTTCTGAGTGCCCGATGAGTTTTTCAGCGTTTTTTATTGGTCCACCAGTTCCCAGAGGCATTTTCGGCGGGTCAATTGAATACTTAATTTTTAATCCACATTTGGGAACTCTTTGGTTCTTTATGTGAAATGCTGTTAACCCGTTAACCGCTAGTATTGCTTCTGAGATGTTGCTTTTTGCTGTTCGCTCGTAAATCCACTGAAGCAAGGGCTTGTTTAGTATTGGAAAAAGAGTTTTGGGTCTTGTGCAGCTTAACGGTCTTAATCTAGTGCCGAATCCACCTGCAAGAATTAAAGCTTTCAGTTAACGTCAACCTCTTTCTTTAGGGGCTTATACTATCTCCACATTTTCATATAAACAATTATGGTGAACAGCTATTTACGTTCATGAGGTTCTGATTCCTGTTATGAATTTAGCCACTATTAGACAAATAGGCTCCAAATATAGAGCTTGTCAAGAATTGACTAAGGAATAGCCTTCAGTGTTTATTCCCATTCTATGGTTGCTGGTGGCTTGTGGGTTACGTCGTATACTACGCGGGTGACTTCTGGTATCTCGTTTGCTATTCTTGTGGAGATTTTCTCCAAGACGGGGTAGGGGATTTGGGCGAAGCTGGCAGTCATGGCTTCGCGACTTTCCACAACTCTGACGGCAACCACGTAGCCGTAGGCCCTTGAGTCGCCTTTGACGCCTGTGGCCTTGGTGTCCGTTAAAACTGCAAAATATTGCCACAAGTTCTCCGCCAAGCCGTTCTTTTCTATTTCGTCTGTTACTATTCTGTCTGCTTTCTTTGCAATTCTGACTTTTTCTTCGGTTAATTCGCCCATTACTCTGACTGCGAGTCCGGGTCCTGGGAACGGTTGTCTATTAACTATTGCTTGGGGCAAGCCGAGCATTTTGGCGACTTTTCTCACTTCGTCCTTGTATAGGTCGCGTAGAGGTTCCAAGATTTTCTTGAATTTGATTTTTGCTGGCAGTCCTGCCACGTTGTGGTGTGATTTTATTTTGTCCGAGTGTTTTCGGAAGCCTGATTCGATGCGGTCTGGATAAATGGTGCCTTGGATCAGGTATTCAGCGCCTGTTTTTTCCGCTTTCTCTTCGAAGACTCGTATGAATTCTTCTCCGATAATTTTCCGTTTCTTTTCCGGGTCAGTTACTCCCTCAAGTTTATTCATGAAACGTTCTTGGGCGTTTGCTCTAACAAAGTTTATTGGGAATTTTTTGAAAGCTTGCTCGATGGCTTCGGGTTCGCCTTCCCGCATGAAACCGTGGTCAACAAAAACCGCTGTAAGCCTGTCCTTCAACGCTTGAGCCGCAAGCGCTGTGGCGACGCTGGAGTCTATGCCCCCGCTTAAGCCTATTATGGCGTCGCTTTCGCCTGCTTCCGCTTCAATTTCTTTAACCATTTTGTCTATTATGTCGCCCATCTGCCAGTTGGTTTCACACTTGCAAACTTCAAAGATGAAGTTGCGGAGCATTTGCATGCCGTTTTCTGTGTGGATGACTTCTGGGTGCCACTGCAAGCCGTAGATGGGTTTTTTTTTGTGCTTGAAGGCGGCGACGGGGCAGCTTTGGGTGTGGGCTAAAACTTCGAATCCAGGTGGAGGAGCAAAAACTGTGTCGCCGTGGCTCATCCAAACTTTTTCCTTTTTGCTTAAGCCTTCCAGCACGCCTACGGTTTTGTCAATTTCCACCTGCGCGATACCGTATTCTTTGCAAGTGGCGGGTTCCACTTTTCCTTTGGTTATCTGTGCAATCAGTTGATGCCCATAACATAAGCCTAGGATCGGCACGTTAACCTCCAAGATTCGAGGGTCCAGTCTCGGCGCGTTTTTTTCGTAAACGCTTGAAGGTCCACCTGATAGAATTAAACCTTTAACGTTGAATTTTTTGCAGAGGGCTTTGACTTCGTCTGGTGTTATGTCGTGGGGAACGATTTCAGAGTAAACCCCGTGTTCCCTGATTCTTCTGCCTATTAAGTGGCAGTATTGTCCGCCGAAATCCAGAACCAGTATCGTGTCGTATTTCAGGGTCATTTTGGCGTACTCAGGTACTTTGGGGTTTGGTCTAGTAATTTAAGATTGCTATCTGTTTGTTGTCAATTGTGAACGTGTCTGGTTTCACGCGGTACTGTACGGCTTTCGTTTTCCGAAGGCTTTTGCATTTGCTTTGCAGAGGGTCAAACTAAACTTATATAAATATAATCGGCTGATTATCAGAAACATGTCTCGAAAAGGTTTGGTTAATTGGAAAAACGTGTAAGAGGCAACATTTATGGAGTTAAATGAAACTGACAAAAAAATCTTGAAGAATCTTTTGGAAGATGCTCGGTTTTCGAGTAGGCAAATAGCGAAGAACGTAGGTGTTTCTGTTGGCACCGTGCTTTCAAGAATCAAGAAAATGGAGGATGTTGGTCTGATAAAGGGCTATTCGGTGATTTTGAATCACGAAAAGCTAGGCTACGAGCTTACTGTTGTGACAGAAATAACGGTTTCAAAGGGTAGACTCGTGGAAATGGAAAAAGAAATAGCTAAGCTGCCTGGTGTGTGCGGCGTTTACGACGTAACAGGCTTAACAGACGCCATCATAATTGGAAAGTTCAAGAGCCGCGAAGACCTCGGCAAGTTCACAAAACAATTGCTGGCTTTGCCTTATATTGAGCGAACAAACACGCACGTCGTGCTGGCAACCGTTAAAGAGAACTTTCGTTTACTCTAAACAAAAAGCCGCTTCCCTTTCCCTATTTTCGCGTATACTTTTGCTCTTTTCATAGTTTAAAGGTGCCATGAGTTTTTCACTTGTCTATTCAGCAAGAGGTAACTTTATGGGAAAAGATGCGGCAGCGTAACTGCGAATTGTGGCGCAGCCTAAATGCTTACTTCTGAGGTACTTTCATAGTTGTTTTTTTCAAGTTCCCTATAAGCTATGGCTTTTTTTATTGTATGGAAAAATTTTTAAGGCTACTGAATTGAATAGTCAATCGTCAATCTTTAGGAGATTAGAAAACGAGTGAAGAGATCAGTCTTAGTTGCTCTAAGTATAATTTTGCTATGCAGTTCACTAGCGTTGCCGACAACACTTGTTAACGCCTATTATGCTGGATATGAAACTACTAATTACTTAGCCTTAGAAAATCCCGTTATTGACGGTATGTGGAGCACCTCTACTGAATGGGATGACGCTGAAATTCCGACGAATCTTCCCGCCGATTTTCATTGGAGACTTAAATGGACATACCCGAGCAATATTGTTGCGCACTACATCATTGAATTCTTCACCGACAACACTACCAATGCAGGTGACTACATCCAAATATGCCTTGACTGCAACGCAGACGGTGGCTCTACTCCTCAAACCAACGACTTCAGAATAGACTACGTAGGGCACAACGCTTCAGCTTCGGGAGTGACGGTTTACCAAGGCAATGGCGCAGGATGGGCGGAATTCACAGGTTGGACATGGCCAGACAGTATCTTCGTAAATGACACAATAAGTGCCTCCCCATTAAACAGTACCCCACACCGAATCGTAGAACTCTCAATGGACAGAGACTTGTTTGACACATCAGGTGCAACCCCAGCCTATGCTCCGTGGACTAGAGTTGCAGTATACGACGAAAGCAATGGCACAGTTATAGCGTGGCCACCCACTGAACAAGATGTTCCTGATGATTGGGGATTGGAAACTGGAGTGTACGAGTCTATTCCTGAGGCTTTGACTGTCGGTGTTGTGGTGTTACTATCGTCTGTTGCGGTTGTTGTTAGCTTCTACTTTTTGCGTAAGCGGCCAAAAACCGAAAGTTACAAACTGATAAAAACATGAACAATAAACTGCGATTCATAATACTTGAAGGTGTACCCTTCAAAAATCCCT
>JAFGLT010000083.1 GCA_016927895.1 Candidatus Bathyarchaeota archaeon
ATCCAAGATTTCAGGCATCTCATCTATGTTGCTCTTGGTTGCCGTAGTGGCGATGCACGCGCACAAGTCCGCTTCCACACAAGTCTTCAACCCAGCAACCGCCTTGTCAAACGCGCTTGGAACGCCCCTGAACGAGTCGTGGGTTTCGGATGTGGCACCATCGATGCTTACCTCCACGTAGTTAATTTTGGCTTCCTTGAGCTTCTTGACGTTCTCTTTGGTAAGCAACGTGCCGTTGGTAGCAACCGAAACGTATAATCCGCGTTTTGCAGCGTAGCTTGCCACTTCAAAAAAATCCTTCCTGGTTAACGGTTCTCCTCCTGAAAACGCGAGGGCAACCACGCCGGCGTCCGCAAGCTGATCAACCACTTTCAATGCTTCTTTTGTGGTGAGCTCCGTTTCTCGTGTTGCGCCCGAGTTTGAGTAGCAGTGTTTGCAGCTTAAGTTGCAGTTGTGCGTGAAATCCCACACCACAAGGAATGGGGCGTAAATACTAAGCGGCTTTTTTATGCCAAAGTGTCTTAACGACCGCACAAGAGTGATTATGGCTCTCCGCGCGTAAGGGTCTGCCAAAAGCTTCTCCACTTTCTCCCTTCTTATGGCTAAGCTGCGCCTGAGGAAATCTATCCAGAAGCCTATAATCCGCGAGTATAAGCCGCCGCACTTACACTTCTTATCCTTGTTGCCCACGTAATCGTCCAATGCTGTTTCAAGGATTGTTCTATCACACGCGCCGCATTTCTTCAGGGATAACTGTAGCATTTTTTTCGTGGTGGGCAAGCTGATTACAGCGTTCCAGAAGCTGTCATGGCTCAGTACACTCATCGGTTTTCCCCTGAAGCGGCAAACTTGTACTAGATTGGATGCGCCACGGTGTTAAAGATTTCTCTAAAAAAGCTAAATTCAACTACTCACCTCAAAAAGCTGCCTCATGAACAACTTCACTGAACAGCAAGCACCAAACCAGCATATTTGCTGCCTATTAGTATCCTATTAGAAATTCATTGCAGAAACTATAGAGGAGGACCTATCCCAACGCGCTTCTGCATTATTTTCTCAGATATTTCTAGGTCTTTAAGCGTGTTGATGTTCAGGAGAACTTCTGTTTCTCCTGTTATTATGGCGCTTGTCTCGATTTTCCCCTCTTCCTGAATCTTCTCGCCATTCACGATGTTGACTCCGGAAACTGCGTGCCAAACACCCTTGTACTCGTCTGTGGAAGAAATCGAAAGCCCCAGTTCCTCACGCTTTTCTATCGGAACGAAAACAGCCAAGAAATCTTTCCCGCAAACCTCAAACTCGCCTATCACCTTGTCCAAGAAACTTCCAGTTACAGCTGGCAAATCTGCTGGAATCGTTAACACCGCACCAGCCAACTCAGCATCGCGAACGGCCTGCTTCAAATCAGAATGGTAACCCTTCGCGTCAGTCCGAAGAAACTTCCATCCCTTGCTCTTGCAGCGCTTCTCAGTTTCAGGCGTATTCTCGCTCGTCACCACATAAAACTCTGAAACCTTCTCAGCCGAAGCAACAGCCTCCGCCACCCAGTCAAGCAAAGGCTTGTCCAGAAATGGCAGTAATGGCTTCTCAACTGGCAACCCCATTCTCTTGCCTTTGCCGCCCGCCATTATCAACGCAGGAACCTTCATAACATTAACACACCCGCCAAAACCACCAATGTTACAGCCCTTGCGGTCTCGTTCGCAGCACCTATTGCGTCTCCAGACACTCCACCAAAAACGCTCTGCGCAACCCTCTCCATAACCGCACCCACCAAAACACTAAGTAAAACCACCCACACGCCAGTCAAACCCAATAGTGGATAAACAATCAAAACCGCCAAAAAATAAGCCACAATATTACGATTCCGCTTTGCCATCCCAAGAAAAATAGATCCTAACCCAGTGTGAGTAGGCTTCCCAAGCCACACAATCGTAACCATACCCAACTTAGCAGCAACCTCAGCCGCGATTATTGCCCCAACAGCAAAATCAGCATCTGCAAAAAACAACCCGGCAACCGCCAAAAACTCAACAAAAATCGCTAGAAACGCGCCCTTATGAGAAACCGTCCAAGCGTGCGCAGCTTCCCGTCTCTCCTTCAGGTTGCCAAGACCTATCGCGTTACCCAAATCTACAAGTCCGTCAAAATGCTGAAGCCCAGTTAAAACAAGCAGAAACGCAAGCGTCATCACAGCAGGCAAAAACCTCAACAAGAAATCAAATGGAATCTGAATAAACGAATCGACGAAAGTTAGAATATGCGACATCAAAAAGCTGCACCCCAGAAAGTACCCTGCTCCCAGCAACCCGATGAATCCGCCTATCACGGGGAAAAGAAAAAGAGCCTCAGCTGACGTCACCACAAAATCGTCCGTCTTTCCCAACGGAATTATTGTTAGGAAAGCCAGTAAATCCCTAAAAGTTTTTATAGGCTTCATCTTCGAACATATAGCCTAACTCAACCAATTAAAGATATAGACTTTGTCGTGAATTTCATGGGTCAACTCAACGGGAAGAACATATTGGTTACTGGTGGCGCAGGCTTCATAGGCTCCCACCTCTGCAAAAAACTTTCCAGTTTAACCAGCAACCTGACAATATACGACAACTTATCCAGCGGAAAAGTTGAAAACGTCAAACACCTGCCAAAAGTCCATTTTGTAAAAGCAGACATCCTCGACCTCAAAAAACTCCAATCCCAAGAAAAAACCGACCTACTCTGCCATCTAGCGGCTCAAGTTGTTGTCCCGTACTCGATGGAAAACCCCATAGAAGACTTCGAAACCAACGCAAGAGGAACACTAAACGTCCTCGAAAAAGCACGCAAAGACGACGCAAGAGTAATTTTCGCCTCAAGCGCCGCAGTATACGGCAACACTACCCAGCTCCCCACACCCGAAACCCACGGTTTCAGCCCAGACTCCTGCTACGGCTTATCCAAAGTAGTCGGCGAACAATACTGCAACATGTACTCAAAACAATACGGACTAGACGTAACCATAGTAAGGTTCGCTAACGTTTACGGGCCGAAATGCCACGGTGTCATAAGTGACTTTCTGGATAAAATCAGCAGAAACCCAGAACAACTGGAAATCATCGGAAGCGGAATGCAATCCCGCGATTTCGTTCACATTTACGACGTTGTAGATGCTTTACTTCTTTGTGCGACAAGTGACATTGCCATCGGAGAAACCTTTAACATAGGATTCGGAAAAACAACAACCATTATAGACCTCGCAAAAATAATTCTGAAAATCCTCGGTTTATCCGAAAAAACCGTTTTAAAACCCACGAATGTTCCTTGGCACGGCGACATCAAAACCATCTGGTTTGACATAAGCAAAATTAAAAAAACCCTGAACTGGGCTCCTAAAATAACCCTTGAAGACACCCTGAAAGAACTAATCTTGGAGAGGAAAATGTTAAGATGACGGTAACGCCTGCCAGAGGACTACTTGCGCTTTTACGGCTTCCCTACTGGATGATGACAGGCGGCTTATCACTAATAACCGCGTTCGCAATCACCAAAGAACTCATAAGCTTCGACAGTATCTTGCTGATTTTCTTCTCGATGGCGTGCATAACGTCCGCAGGCTTTTCCATAAATGACTACTTCGACAAAGAAAGCGACGCCATAATCAAACCAAAACGGCCCATACCTTCTGGCGCCTTGTCCCTAAAACAGGTCATAGCAACATCTGCTATGTTATTCACAGTAGGTCTAGCCCTAGCATTTCTAATTAACTGGCCAAGCTTCCTCATTCTGCTAATTGACTGCATTCTACTCGTAATT
This sequence comes from Candidatus Bathyarchaeota archaeon, assembly GCA_016927895.1. GTDB lineage: Archaea > Thermoproteota > Bathyarchaeia > Bathyarchaeales > Bathycorpusculaceae > SG8-32-3. The sequence continues at coordinate 3,796 of JAFGLT010000083.1, forward strand.
TACTCAGCATTTATCAAACGAAAGTCCGGTTTCGCCGCAAACGTTCTCGTCGGCCTACTAGTAGGCACAGCATTTCTTTACGGGGAAGCCACTGTTACCCAAAACGTAAGTCTCATCTCGATAAGTCTATACCCCATATGCTTCGGAACAATCGGCGGCAACATTCTAAGGGATATTCTAAGCTTCGAAGGAGACTCCCAAATCGGGTATCCAACACTTCCCAAAAAAATCGGCAACAAGGGCTCCATACAAATCGCGGCTTTATTCTTCGTTGCAACTGCAATACTCGCACCGCTTCCCTTCTTTTTCCAGTTTTTCTCCATTTACTACCTATCTCTGATAACATTATGGGGAATTCTCCTCGTTTACTCTTCAATCCGTCTCCTAACTTCACAACCTACAATTGACAATGTAAAGAAGTATGAACGCCTAATCACCATGTCAATGATGCTGCTTATACTATCCCTAATCCTTGAGGCTGTTGTTGGATGAAAAAAACTAAAAGCATCTGTCCAGTATGCCAGAAAAAAATAGACACAGAACTCACCGAGTTAGACGGTCGAATTCTGATTACCAAAACCTGCAAGGAACACGGTACTTTTTCAGCCACTCACTGGGAAAGCCCAAAAGTCTTCAAGTTCGCAGAGAAATTCGACTACTTCAAGTATTTCGGAGACGCGAACGCGCCGAAAAACCCTGAAGGTTGCCCCTACATCTGTGGTTCCTGCAAAAACCATGTTTCAAGCACAGTTATAGGCGTTATTGACGTGACGAAACGGTGCGATTTGAAGTGCAGTATATGCTTCGCTACTTTTGATGAGCATGAGGTTAACTATGAACCTAGCAGAGAAAAAATCGTGGAAATGTTGAAGTTTCTGAGTAAGCGCAACCCTAAACCTCCCGCGCTTTTGTTTTCTGGCGGAGAACCCTTGCAACGCGAGGACATGCCCGAGATCATAGGCGCCGCACATAAACTGCGGTTCATGACCATATTGGCAACTAACGGTGTTCGACTGGCTGAATCCCCTACACTTGCTGCCAAGCTGAAGAAGAACGGCTTAAACATCGTTTACCTGCAGTTTGACAGTTTCCATGATGAATTCTACGAAAAAATACGCGGCAGAAAACTTCTGAAAACCAAAATGAAAGCCATAGAGAACTGCCGCAAGTATGACATAGAAATAATCCTGGTTAACACTTTGATGCGTGGATTAAACGATGACGAAGTTGGAGATATCATAAGGTTTGCAGCGGAGAACTCCTACATAATAAGAGGCGTAATTTTCCAGCCAATAGCATGCACTGGACGCGCAACTGCTAGTCCATCCAGAGAAGACTGGCGAGATTGGCATTTTGCAGAGGAAGTTGAAAATCAAAGCAACGGCGAGATAGAAACCACCGACCTCTTTCCGCTGTCAGTGATGACTTCACCCATAATGGTTATGAGTAGGTTCATGAAAAAGCCGTGGCCTCTGTTTTCCTGCAGTCCTCAATGTGGTCTCGTAAACTGGATTTACGTTTCAAAAAGCGGCAAGATTATTCCCATAAATCACTTTGTTAATTTTGAAAGGTTCTTCCGCATCCTCCAGAAAACGGCGAAATCTGTCGAGTCAAAAGGACGATTTTCTATTCTTTCATCGCTATTTTTAGCTTCAATGCAATCTTTAAACTGGCCTCTAGTCACTAAAGAAATCGGTATCTTCACTCTGATGAAAACTATTCTGAAAATGCACATTTCCCCTTCCTATCAATCACTTGCCAATTTACGGCGTAGAATCTTCCTTCTCGGCTGCATGGCCTTTATGGATACTTACACCTTCGACGTGAACCGTGTTAGAAGATGCGTGGTACACTACGTTACTCCAGACTTGAAAATCATACCTTTCTGCGCCTACAACAACGTCCACAGAATAGAAACCGAAGAGGAATATGCTGCGAGGCAGGTAAAAGCCTAAACCGATTCAGATTTACTCTTCGACTTCTACGTTCAAAACGCAGTAGTTGTAAGAGAAGTCAAGTGCCCCTGTTTCATTATAAATCCAAAGCTCAAATATAACAGAGTAACTTCCAGGCTCATTTATTGTAACTGTAGCTAAGGTTTCCCACGATTCTCCGTTTTCTATGGTTTGCGCGTAACTGCTCTCTACATCTGTATCAACTGGAAATGAAGGAATCATATCTCCAATCACTTTCTGCAGAACTTCACAGGATTGTGTTGCACCAATTTTGTTTTCAACTACAACCCAAACGTTAAATGTGCTGTTTTCGTTTACGACTAACAGTTCAGGATAATCTATTGCCTTTTTGTGCTGGTAATCAAGCAGGTAAATTGTGCTATATCCCTCTGGCGGAAGTGTCGAAACAAAATAGTAACCTATAAGCAAGCTAGAAACAAATATGAGCGTAAACGCAATCGCGATTTTGTAACCCTTATTCTCGATTAAACTCGGGATATTCCCAAGTTTTCCATTTGTTTCCGAATGTATTTTCACTTTAAAAATCCCTTAACCATAGTGGTAAATATTTCAATCCCTGACTTTATTCTCCGCATTTTCGGGTTTCCATATTTTCTCGGTCGGTAAGATGATGGAACTTCAACCATTTTAAAGTCTTTCTTGGCGAACTGCACCAGCATTTCGGTTGCGAACGCCATGTCATCCTCGTAGAACTCAACTTCTTCGAGTGCAGAACGGGATATCGCTCTAAAACCAGACTGCGTATCGCTGAGAAACTGACTGTAAAAGAAGTCGAAACAAAATGTTATAATTTTGTTAGCCACGAAATTCGTGAATCCCATAGCTTTTCTCAAGTCATACATTCGTGTTGCTTGACACAGTTCTGCATTGTTTTCTATCAGAGTTTCAATCAAAAGGTTGATGTGTCTTACTTCGTAGGTTCCATCGCCATCAACCATGACGACAACATCGCCTTTCGCATTTTTAATTCCGGTTCTAAGAGCGAGACCATAACCGCGTCTAGGCTCTATAATAAGTCTGCAAAATCCCATGTCTTCAACGATTTCTTGTGTTCCATCGGTTGAATTTCCATCTACAATAATTATTTCTTTAGGATACGCTAATTCCTTGTGAATCGTAGTCACTGTTTCACGAATGTTTCCTGCTTCGTTAAGTGTTGGAATTACCACTGAAACCATTTCTAGCTTTGATATCATCTCTTTGTGACTCTCGTTTTCTGAAAGCTATATAGTTTCTAACAGCTTGTTAAATAAGCTCTTCGTATATTTCGCCCAGTTTTTCCACATTCTTGTCCCAACTATATTTCTGCTCCATCATAATCCGCAACTCCTTTTTTAGCGCTGCCAAGTCTTTGCGGGAAAACTCTACTATCGCTTCTGCAAGAGAATCAGGTGAGTTAGGCGGCACCAGTTTTCCGTAATCTTTACTCATGACCTCTGATGTTCCTCCAACGTTTGTTGCTATCACGGGTAATCCGCAAGCCATGGCTTCAAGCGCAACCAAGGGCAAGCCTTCGCCAGACTTAGAAGGCAAAGCAAACAAGTCTGCAACATTATAGTAAAGTGGCAAGTCCTCGTCTGATACAAAACCTGTAAGCCTGAAGTTTCTCTGCATCCCTAGGTGCGCTATTCTCTCTTTGACTTCCTCAAAATCTGGCCCTTTGCCCACAACAACAAAAACCAGTTTAGGGTTCTTTTTAACAGCAAGTTCTGCGCTTTCCAGTAACGTGTCGATACCGTTCTTGTACACCAGACGCCTTACCGTTAACACGACGCTTGCGTCTTCAGAGATGCCGAGCTTTTTACTCATTTCATCTTTGACTCCAGATAAAGGCTTGAAACGGTTCAGATCAACGCCGTTGTGAAGCACCTCTACTTTTTCAGGGTCTGCGCCCAAGCTCAGAACGTAATTCTTTGTTGCGTTGCTGACAACAATTATTTTGTCTGCTTCTTCAAGCACCTGTTTTCCAATCGCAAGATCATTCAGCTTCTCCGCCGTGTCCCAAATGTTGTTGTATTCTATGAACGTGTTGTGCTGAGTTAGCACCAACGGTTTCGAGTATCTTTTTGCGATTTTAGCGGCAAGAAAAGACGACAGGTAAGGGTGGCCATGTACGTGTATGAGGTCGTTGGATTTAATGGTTTTCAGAAAAGTTTTGAGGCTACTTACGTGCGGAATGGCGTAAGGAATCCCAAGTCTAAACCCAATGTTCATCGAATCGTAGCATTGAACTCTTATTCCGTCAAAAACATAGTTACTATCCGTGTAGTTTCGATGCGTCAACACCATAGGTTCATACTGCTTCTGCATCAACCGCTTGCACTGTTCATAAACAACCCTTTCTATGCCGCCGACGTGAGGCAGAAACGTGTGAGTGACAACACACAAGCTTGTTTGAACCATGACACTCCAACTGCTTAAATCTCCTCAATCAGCAAACTATTATAATCTTATGGTTCTTTGCTTTTCCCGTTTAAAAGCAGAGTTTTATAAGCTACGTTTAGATGACTTATCCATCTGCTCGCTCTTTCAGCAAGCTCTGCCGGAGGAAGAAAAATGAACCTAATAGTTGGAGGCGGAAAATATGGTTGCTATGCAATTGAGTATCTGCGACAGAAGGGCAAAGATTTCTTGGTGGTAGATACCAACCCGAACTGTCTCGCTATCAAAAGGTTCAGCCTGAAAACCTTTGAACTCCCTGCCTCAAATAGAGAGAGTTTCGTTAACGGTGGGCTTCCGAAAGTGTTAGAGTTAATAGGTGAAATTAAACCTGAATATGTGTTTCCCACTGCGCCAGTCCACATAGCCGCAGATTTGGCTAAACTCAAATTTAACCTCGTACCCTGGAGTGAAGCAATAACTGACATACTTCCCAGATTACCAGAAGTGGTTGTGCTGCACGCTGAAAACGAAAAACTTGTTGTAAGCTTCAACAAAGGCCACGAATGCATAGAAAAATGCTCAATGCCTGAAGTCTGTCCTTCTTCCGGAATAAAGAAACCCTGCACGATGACCAAGCTGATGAGGTTCGCCAGTCCCGAAGCCTTCATGTTGATAAGCTATTCGATGGCGCCGGGGTTGGGCGCGCTCAAGGGCAGTGAACTCTCAGAATTGTTCAAGTGGGCAGAAACCAAGGAAAGGTTCATAGTTGCTACAGCTTGTGACTGCCACGGCGTTTTCTCAGCTTTTCAAAAGCGAGATAAGACCTAAGCCTGGCTCATTTTGCGTTACGAAAAGCCCGCGTGTACACGTTGGATGACACGCCTGCGACTAAACCGCCTATTGCATCGTTCGTGATTGGTCCAAGTTTTTTTAGGATTCCCGGCTTGGCTTGGTCGAACCTAGTGAATTCAAAGACCCCTCTTACTCCTGCAATGTAGTTAGCTATGGCTAATCCTAACAATTCGTCAGAAACCAGTCCTGGGCGTCCCATGAATCTTTCTTTGGACAGTCCGGGAATCAACCCGTTCTCGGCGTCTTCTTGAGCGCGGAAGCAGGCTACCACCAGAGTGGAGACATTCACGTCTGATAAGGTGTCAAGGAATTCTTCTCGGAGCATTTCAGTGGCTTTTACTTCTGTTTCCAAGCCTGGATGGGGAACAAAAAGCTCAAGCGCCGTTTTTATGAGGTCTTCTAGTGTAATGCCTTTCTTTTCTAAATATTCCAGTAGAGGAGGCGTTTCGGTGCTCATTTCGTATCAGCACCCTCTCTAATGGTGGAGTTTGTTTTAAATATTGTGTGTTTGGAGAAACATTTATTAACGTAGGATGGATAAACCGACCATTGAGGAGTGATTAAATGAACACAAAATACACTATTGCAGCAGTTGTCATTATTGTTTTAATAGTTTCAGCAGCTTTCATTATCTACTATCAGGCTCAGGCTCCGGATGAGGGTTTAGAGGCTCTACAGAATTTGGTGGATGACGACAACTACACGACTAGCCTAACCGCTTATCCTGAAAAGATCATATCTGTTGCGCCAAGTTGCACGGAGATATTGTTTGCCATCGATGCAGGTGATAAGGTAGTGGCTGTTACTGACTACTGTGACTATCCTTATGATTTCTCAGCGTGGGTAGCTGCAGGTAACATGACCAGCGTTGGTGATTTCACAACCCCGAACATGGAAGTGATCACTGCTCTTGACCCAGATTTGATACTTGCGAGCGGCGGCGTGCAAGATGACATCGTTAGCACATTACGCGATCGCGGTTACAAAGTGTTGGTGTTAGACCCGACGAGTGTCTCTGGTATTCTTTATAACATTGAGCTTGTGGGTAATGCAACTGGCAACCGTGATGAAGCAACGGCTCTTATAAACAATCTAACCAGCCGGATTGATGCAGTAAGTGAAACAGTGGCGAATGCAGCTAAACCGAGAGTTTACTACGAGGTTTATTATGAACTCACGTCTTCATGGACAATTGGTTCATTGGCATGGCAAAACGAGCTCATAGAAAAAGCAGGTGGAACTAACATTTTCAACGACCAAGAAATAGACTATTACCAGTATCAGGTTGAAGCGCTTATCGACAGAAACCCTGATGTTATAGTGTTACCCGCTAGCGGCATGGGTACTGGGCAACTGGAAAGTTTGGACGCTGTCAAGGCACGACCTGGATGGGATACAACAAACGCTGTACAAGATGATAGGCTACACCAAATTGACTCCAACATTATAGAACGGTCAGGACCTAGAGTAGCAGATGCAATAGAGCAATTGGCAGAGTTCTTCCATCCTGAACTCTTTTAAACTCCCTCATCCTTTTTTGTGTGGAAAAAAAATGAGCACAGATGAAGTTGAAAGCACTTTTTTTCAGCGTACCTCAAGATGGAAATTTATCTTAATCCTTTTAGTTTTGGCTTTAATCATAACAGTTATAATATCTCTAGGCGTGGGTTCTACCCCCGTTCCGCTTTCAGACATAGTTACCGTAATAGGCAAGAATATCCCATTTTTAGGTGGCCACATTGATTCTTCAGCGGTTACCCCTCAGAATGAGGCAATTATTCTTGAAGTACGTTTGCCGAGAATAATGGCCGGCGTTTTAATCGGCGCTGCCTTAGCAGCAGCAGGCGTCTTGTACCAAGGAGTATTCAAGAATCCTATGGCGGATTCATACGTGCTGGGCGTTTCAGCTGGCGCCGCGGTGGGAGCCTCTGTAGCTATACTTTCAGGTATAGGTTTTGTATTTCTTGAGTTGCGGCTTGTGCAGATTGCGGCTTTTCTCGGCGCTATATTCGCCATGTTTCTGGTTTACAACCTTTCGAGGGTCGGGTCTAGGGTTCCCGTGACAACGTTGTTACTCTGTGGAATCGCCGTCAACTTCTTCTTGTTCGCAGTTGTCGGAATTTTGGAGATAGTAGCTGGCAACCAGCTTCCCGATATTGTGTTTTGGCTCATGGGGGGGTATTCAAACGTTTATTGGAAGGACATATTTGCAGTGCTGCCTTTCATAATAATAGGTATTATACTCGCGTATTTCTACGCCCGTGACCTTAACTTGCTTGCTATGGGTGAAGAAACTGCTCATCACCTAGGTTTAAACGTTGAAAGAACTAAGCAGATTCTTCTGGTTTTGGCCTCTTTGATAACGGCGGCAGCGGTATCCATTTGTGGCCTCATAGGCTTCGTAGGTTTGATGATTCCTCACCTGACAAGACTTGTAATTGGACCTGACCATCGCATTCTCTTTCCAACCTCCACTATAATTGGTGCGATATTCTTAGTGATTTGCGATGATTTGGCTCGGGTTGTAGCGACTCCATTTGCATCAACCCTTGAAATACCCGTTGGAATCGTAACCATGCTTTTTGGTGCACCTTTTTTCATTTTCCTCCTAAAAAAGAAAAAACAGAGTTATTCAGCATGAGATGGTGGTGGCAAAATTGGTGTTATTAAACGTTGATGGTGTCGAGTGTCGTTATGGGTCTACAAAGGTTCTGGACGATGTGAGTCTTTCGGTTAAGGGCGGTGACTTCGTTGGTATTCTCGGTCCTAACGGGTCTGGAAAAACCACTTTGCTTAAAAGCATAAGTCGGAGCCTCAAACCTTACAAGGGCGCCATTCTACTTAACGAAAGTGACATATATTCTCTCAAGAATGTTGACGTAGCAAAACAAATGGCCGTAGTGCCACAGGAAACTAGCATCGGCTTCAACTTTTCCGCGTTGGATGTCGTTCTCATGGGACGCAATCCGCACATGAAACGGTTCCAAATGGAAAGCGCTAATGATATGGCTATTGCACGCAAAGTTATGAACCTCACCAACATCTGGCATTTGGCAGAAAGACCGATAAACGAGTTAAGTGGCGGCGAGAAACAACGAGTAATAATTGCTCGCGCTCTGGCTCAGGAACCGAAGATTTTGCTGCTAGATGAACCCCTGACACATTTGGACATTGTGAATCAACTGGAAATCATGGATCTCGTCAAAGACCTCTGCGTGAAAGAAAAACTGATTATTCTGGCTGTTTTTCACGACTTCAACTTAGCCGCACGTTACTGTAACTCAGCGATAATCATTAAAAAAGGCAAGATTTTCGCCGCTGGAAGCTTACCTGCAGTTCTGACGAGCGAAACCATAAAGAGCGTTTTCAACGTCGACGCCATCGTGACAAAGCATCTCGTCACAAACTCCGTATTCGTTATCCCATTATCACCCCAGAAGCCATCTCCGTGTAAAGAATGCTCCATACACCTCATTTGCGGCGCTGGCACCGGCACTACTTTGATGAAAGTTCTTTTAGATGAAGGTTACAGCCTCACCGCAGGTGTTCTTAATGTGTTGGATACGGACTTTGAGACTGCGCAGTTTCTAAAAATTCCAGTCACAACTGAGGCCCCGTTCTCGCCAATAACGGAGAAAACCCACAAGGCTAATTTGGAGATGATAAGCGAAGCCAGCACTGTAGTTTTGACTTCTGTTCCGTTCGGCGATGGTAACCTGCAGAATTTGGAGGCCGCTTTAGCCGCTGTGAAACGGGGAATTCCCACTTTCGTTATTGAGGAAGTACCCATCGAAAGACGGGACTTCACTGGCGGAAAAGCAAAGGCGCTACTCGCCGAGCTTAAAAGCAAGGGAGCCGAGTTTGTTAAGGACCAAAATGAGCTGTTATCCCTGCTAAACGTGTCTGTCGAAAAATTACAAATAGCTAAAGAAGAAAGAGACCGACTTCTTAATCACCTGAAACCGGGAGAAATTTCCAAAGAAACTACAATGAAAGATAAGGATGAGTGAAAGTAAGGAGGAAAAAATGGTATGAAACTTGTTGCTGCGTGGAGTGGCGGCAAAGACAGTTGCTTTGCGTGCTACAAAGCTATTCAAGAAGGCCATGAAATTTCGAATCTTTTAATTATGATGTCCGACCCGAATGAGTCAAATTTCCACTTGATCCGCGCTGATATGCTGGATGCACAATCGCAAGCCATGGGGATTCCGATAGTGAAGCAGACTACTATCCCCAACACTTACGAGCAGGAATTCAAAAAGGCGTTGCTGAAAATGAAAGCTGAGGGTGTTGAAGGCATTGTGACGGGAGACGTCTTCGATGTTGCTTTGCATGAGGCAGGATGGCTAGATCGCATCTGCAAAGAAGTGGGCCTTACGCCTGTAAGGCCTCTGTGGCACCGTGACACACAGCAGATTCTAGAAGAATTCATAAACGAAGGTTTCAAAGCAACCTTGGTCAGAATAAAAACAGACGTGTTGGGCATGGATTGGCTTGGAAGAGAAATTAACACGAAATTTTTCGATGATTTACTCAAGCTTGGTACGGTAGACCCTTGCGGCGAAAACGGTGAATTCCACACGGTTGTAACTGACGGTCCGCTATTCAAGAAGAACCGAATCGAAATTCTCGAAAGCGAAAAGGTAAAGCTTAACGGTAGTGGTCGTTTAGTAATAAAACGCTTCGAGGTTAAGCCTAAAGGGAGCTAATTAAAACAAATGAAAAAAGTATTCGACGTGCTGCTAGCTCACAACGAATTCAAAGCAGAAGCTTTCATCAAAGAGCTGGAAGGAAAGAAGCCACTGTTTGTCTGCACTATCGCCACGACAGAAACCGCCAAGATCCAAGGGATTTCTGCTGCTGGAGAAAATCCCGAGTTCACAGATTACACGCCGCCTGCTGACGCTGAGCTGCTTTTGCTTGGAAAATGCAAGTGCATAAAGGGTGTGCCTGTGACTCCCGACGGCATTCCTACGCCAGCTTTGATAACCATGTCCGCTTTGAGGCTTGCGGATGTCCCTGTGTTGGTTGCCAGTGGCGGATTGAAGGTGAAACCCCAAATTCCGTTCTTGGAGTTGGGTGGGAATCCTGGTAGGGACATCAAAACTGGAAATGCAGTTGACAATGTTGAAGAGGTGATTCAAAGAGCCATTTTGGCAGGTAAACACTTGGCGAAAACTGCGGATTACCTTGTAATAGGCGAAAGCATACCTGGCGGCACCACAACAGCTTTGGGCGTCCTATCAGCTATGGGTATAAAAGCTGAAGGAAAAGTCAGTAGTAGCATGCCAGAAAACCCGCACGGATTGAAAAATAAAACAGTTCAGACGGGATTAGCGGCTTCAGGTGAGAGTTTCGGCAGTTTGGCGAAAAACCCGGTTAAAGCTGTTGCATGTCAAGGTGACCCCATGATGCCTGCTTTTGCAGGGTTAGTTATTGGTGCTGCTGCGTATGTTCCTGTTTTGATGGCTGGAGGCACTCAGATGACCTCCGTATTAGCGGTTGTAAACGCTTTGAACCCAGATGTCCTCTGTAACGTGGGGATTGGCACCACAAGATGGGTAGTGAACGATAGTTCATCCGATATTCGCGGTATCGTTGCTCAGATTGCCGATGTACCTGTGCTGGCGGCTGACATAGACTTTTCGCAGTCTCGATTTTCAGGTTTGAAAGCTTACGAGAAAGGTATTGTTAAAGAAGGCGTGGGTGCTGGAGGCGCTTCTATAGTTGCGATGGCCAAATTAGGTGACGGTGTAACTAAGGACATATTACTTAAAGAGATTGAGAACAACTATGTTGCGTTAATGGAAAAAAAGTGATGAGGCTGAATGCTTAAAGAGATCAAGAACCTCTTTTCTTTTCTCACAACTATCCCAGTAAGCATGGACGAAGACATTCTAACCGACACCGCGAAATGCATGTTTCTTTTTCCTTTGGTAGGCGCTTTTATCGGCTTACTAGCTGGGCTGTGCGGTTGGGCGACTTCCCACTTTCTCCCCAGCTTAATCGTCGGAGCGATAGTGCTGGGCTTTTTGCTGCTGATAACTGGACTCCATCACACTGATGGCTTGCTGGATTTCGGAGACGCAGTCATTGCTCATGGTTCACCAGAAAGAAAAATCGAGATTATGCATGACCAATTGACTGGTGCCGGTGGCTTATCTTTGGGAATCATAACCTTCTTGATTACAGCGTTCTCTATAGCTGAATTAGACACGGGTATAATCATTCAAGGTTTAGTGGTGGTGGAGGTTTCAGCAAAACTTTCCATGGTAGTTGGCGCTTGGGCTGGAAAAGCTGTTCACGAGGGGATGAGTTCCTCGTTCCTAGACGCGATGCACGGCAAGAAAGGTACTGCCCGCTTGATTATCGCCTTAGCTATCTCTTTCGGAATCGCCCTGCCCCTGCTATGGTTAACAGGTGGGGTAACCGTGTTGGCGGCTGTTATGGCCAGTCTCATTATGGTGGGAATTTCCCACAGCCACTTCAAGGGCGTAACAGGAGACGTTTTAGGCGCGACAAACGAGCTTACTCGAGTGGTTGCACTAATAACTTTGTTGGCGATGATAAGATGGCTGTAACCGCGCTTGTCATGGCTGGCGGAAAAGGCTCGCGCATGGCGCTTTCAGAAGAGAAACCTTTACTTCAGGTCAGAGGGAAACCCGTCATCGAACACGTCCTTGCCGCGTTGAAGAACGCTAAAAAAATCGACTCTGTTGTGGTTGCGGTTAGCAATTATACGCCTAAAACCGCCAAGCTGCTGTCCAAGCTTCATGTTTCTGTCATCAAAACTCCTGGGAAAGAGTATGTTTCTGACATGGGGTACGCTGTTAGGGCTCTAAAGTTGCAGACCGTCTTAGCTATCGGCGCTGACTTTCCACTGATAACGGCTGAGGTCATCGATGCCATTGTGGGGCATTATGAACAGTGTGGAAAGCCTGCTTTGAGCGTAGCGGTTTATATGGAAACAAAAGCGAAGCTCGGATTAAGCGGAAAGTACGGGTTTGAATTAAATGGAAAGCATGTGGTTCCTGCTGGGATCAACGTGATTGATGGGCGAAGAATTAACGAGGACGAACTGGACGAGGAAATTTATGTGTCAGACCGAAAAGAAGTTGCTGTTAACATCAATACTGTCCAAGAGTTGCGAATAGCTGAAGAACTTTTTTCAGAAAAACACTCACAAAGTTAGGCTCTCTTGCAGAGCAAGCCATAACAGAGTTTAGATTATTTCGTAGAGTTTTTTGCCGTCTTTGGCGTTTTTCGGTATTGTCATCGTGAATTGTGCGCCTTTTCCGTGTTCGCCCGTTTCCTGTATCTTCCATCCGTATCCTTCACATATTCTTTTTATCAAGTAAAGTCCAAAGCCTGTGCCTTTCCCGTATCCTTCTCGGAAAAGCTTGCTCTTTTCTTCATCAGGTATTCCCACTCCGTCATCTTCATAAATCAGTTTCAACTGGTCTTTCTCTTCCTTGTAATATACTCTGATTTTGCTGGTTTTCTCACTATACTTCAACGTATTATCCATCATATTGTAAAGTAGCTGTCTCAGCATCGAATCCGCAAGCACCGTCAACCCGTTGCAATCGTTGATGAGCTTTGCACCTTTCAAATCTGAGAAGAGCAAGGATGCTTCAGTAACGTACCTTCCCACATCGACGTTTTTCAGTTCTTCCGAACCAACTTGCACGTAGTTCTTTTCGAACTCCAGAATTCTCAGCATTTGATGTGAGGCTAACTCCATCTCTTTCAGGTGCGATAAGGCTTCAGTATTGCCGTTGAGCCGTTTCTTAACCAGAAAAATTCTGCCATTCAATGCAGCCAGCTTATTTCGGATATCATGTCTGGTTAAGCTTTCAACCACGTGCAATTTTTCGTTAAGCTCTGCAACTTTTCCGATTGCTTCATTTAGCACTTCTAGCATCCATTTTTGCTCGCTAATATCTGTTGAAACACCGAGAATACCAACAGGCTCCCCCGCATCATTAGTAATAGGCGAAGTTGTTATTATGACTGGCAAAGCGGTGCCATCTCGACGTTTTAGGATGGCTTCACCTGTCCAAGATTTTTTGCCACTTATATGATTGAGAACCTCTTGCTTATCTTCTTGAACGATATCTTGAGGAAGGATTTCAATTATATTGCGCCCTAGAACTTCTTCCTTTTCCCATCCGTAAAGCTGTTCTGCCGATTTATTCCAATGTATGATTTCTCCATTATTGCCGGCGGCTATAACGGCTTGTCCAATAGAGTTCAATAAGCGCGCTTGAAACCGAATTTTTTCTTCCACTTTTTTGCGTTCTGTTACATCTCTAAATATGCCCTGCAGTATTTTCTTGCCATTAACTTCGACTAGGCTGCCTTTTAATGCAACATCACGGATTTCGCCATTTTTTGTGATTATTTGTGTCTCGATCAAATGTCCTTCTTTATCCCCGAGGTGTTTCGCGAAAGTCTCACTAAATTTTCCTTTACGCTCCGATTCTGGATGAAGGAATCGTTGATGCAGACCAATTAATTCTGATTTTGCCTTACCCGTTAACTTCGTTGCTGCCTGGTTACAATCAATGAGAATTCCTGTTTCACCGTCAGCAACAAAGATGGCGTCAATGGCTTCGTTAAACAGCTTTCGGTATTTTTCCTCAGAATCTCTTAAAATCTGTTCGATTTTTTTGCGTTCCGTAATGTCACGAGAAGTTAGCACTGCCCCAGTTACCTTACTCTTTTCATCAACTAAGAGTTTTCCGATGCCTTCTAAAAACACATATCTTCCGTCAGCACGCCTGACACGCGCTTCAAATCTTCCTACGGAATTCTCTTCGAACGCCTTTTTGGTGGTTTCAATTATTTTTGGCAAGTCATCTGGATGAACAAAATCGTATGCTTGCTTTCCAACTATTTCACTTGCCGCAAAACCTGTAATCGATTTGTATGAAGCGCTTGCAAACTTTATCACCAAGTTCTCGTCAAGTAACAAGAGGAGGTCTTGCATGTTATCCGTGATTTGGCGCAGACGTTTTTCAGCTGCCTGCAAAAGTTTTTCTGCCCTATGTCCTCTAACCGCGTCGCAGATGCTACGTTTCAACTCTTCGTAAGTTACTTCAGCTTTGCCCTCTTTACCAACGTAGCGATATACGCCAGAATTTAATGCTTCAATGACGATTTCTTCTTTACCTTTGCATGTGAACAATATGAAAGGCGTATCGTTTCCCTGCTGTCTTAACTCTCCTAAAAGTTCCAAACCGTTTTTCCCAGGTATTTGATAATCGCATATAATGGCATCATACTTTGATCGCTTAATTTTTTCGAGGGCTTCTTTAGCTGACAACGCCGTGTCAACTTGGATTTTACTCTGTTCTTCTAAACATTGTTTGGCAACAGCTAAAACTCCGGCTTCATCATCAATATGTAGAACTTTTATTCTTTCATCCTTACAGAGGTCAACATAAACTCCCTCTGTTGACTCAACCGAGACCTTAGCCATAAATATCAACTGCTTATTTTTCACTGACTAAACAAAATGTTTTCACGATTAAGATTAAAATGGTTATGAATTAGTTGTATGAATTTAGATTTAACGAGTAAAACCTGAAAATCAGAAGAGCCTGACTCTTTTTGCACATGTAAGATAGCTCTTTATATGACGCGTTATTAAACCTAAATTTAGTGACCGCAATGGCTGAACGAAGGCAGATTCTGTTTTTTGAATTGGCTGGTATCGTTTTCATTATTATCTTTGGAAGCATATTGCATTTTACTTTTGAGTGGTCTGGTGGTCAGGCAGTTATCGGAGTGTTTTCAGCAGTTAACGAGAGTGTATGGGAGCATCTTAAACTAGGTTTCTGGCCTGCCCTAGTATTCGCCCTTATAGAATTCAAATATTTGAAGAAAACAAGCAATTTCCTGTTCGCCAAAGCCATCGGCATTTATCTAATTCCCATCATAATTACTGTTATCTTCTATTCGTACACAGTTATCCTTGGCGAAAGCATACTGGTTATAGACATTCTCTCATTCATCATTGCCGTTATTGTCGGGCAATTAGTAAGCTATAGGTTACTGACTGGCAAAACGTTGCCATACAATTTAGACATGGTTTCATTAATTGCTTTGATTCTGTTAGGTCTTGCCTTTGTGCTTTTCACTTTCTACCCCCCAGAACTGGCGCTCTTTCAGGACCCTCTAACGGGTGGGTACGGAATCGCCGCTCATTAAATATGCTGAGTGTAGACGTGAAAGTGTGCACTCGTTCTTATTTGTGAGTTTTCAAACTTAACTAGAAACGGGTAATTGTTTAACTCTGATTCAGTTTCCGAGTTCATAATAGTTATTAGCGTGGTTAATGAAAAAAGACAGAGGCGTTAATGTTGACACAAACAGTGAATGATGATAAAATTGTTATCTCAGCGGAAGCTCCAATCATAAAAGAAAACATTGTTGACAGGAAAACTATTGTTTATGAAGCAAACATCGACCCAACAGTTATCAGGGTTTCGGGCGAAAAACTCAAACAGCAACTTTTCGCCAAATTTGGTTTATTCAAGCCCAAATCAGAAGAAATCCAGTTTATCTCATTGGATAAATATTATGAACCATACATAGTGATAAGTGGAAAATACTTCCTTGACTATTACCGTAAATGCACTTATGTGTTCAAAGTTGATCAAGGCGTCAAAGAAGTTGTATTATTAGACCATAAATTCATACCTGAGACTTCTAAGTCAACAAAAACCATCAAGCTGCACGGGGAAGAACGGCTCAACAAGGACGGCAAAGCTTTTCTAATCTTGGATAAGTATGGCAAGGATGCAATGGTGGATAATCTTCCATCTGCGCCTTCTGAGAAGAAACCGGAGAAAAT
The DNA here is from genome assembly GCA_016927895.1 of Candidatus Bathyarchaeota archaeon. Taxonomy (GTDB): domain Archaea; phylum Thermoproteota; class Bathyarchaeia; order Bathyarchaeales; family Bathycorpusculaceae; genus SG8-32-3. The sequence continues at coordinate 19,867 of JAFGLT010000083.1, forward strand.
AATTGCGGAATATAAGATAGAAGAGATCCCTGAAGACGCGGATGTGAATTACGTCAGGCGGAGAATAGGTGAACGCCCAAGAGACGTGAGCAGAGTTGTGGAAGAGGTCTTTGAAATAACTGACCGCTCAGTGATTTACACCCCTAGATTTAAGCTCCTTTTCAGGAACTTAAAGACTGGCGACGAAAAAGTAATGATTATTGACGGCGTTACATCTGAAAAACTGTGACCGCGTAAGCCTCTGTTTCAAAAATACCAAAATATTTAACCTTCTCTTTTTGAAAAAAGCACCAAAAGCAGTCTTGGAAAAAATAGACGTAACCGGAGACCAGTGCTTCAAATCCTTATTTTCTCTTCATAAACTATTATTTTTCCTTTCGGCTATCTTGGAACAAGTGAAGACGTAATGAGCGAACCAGTCACGCTTAGCGAATTGCAGATAAAACGCCGCGAATTGGAAAATGAGTTAGCTTCGTTGTCTCAAACTGAGAAAATGCTGCAAAGCGATTTGAAGACTCTTGAAGCAAGAATCATCGAGAAGCTCAAAGCAGAGATTCAAGCGAAAAAGTCAGCTTTGCATGGTCTTGAAACCCGGAAAAGCGACTTGGAGAAAAAACTGAACCATATGCAAGATAACACGGCAAGTTCGCAAACGGTTGAAGAACAAACTGTAACCGCTGAGGCTGAGGAACCTGTTCAGCAGAATGCCGTCGTAGAAAATGATGCTGAAGTAACTGTTGTCAGGTATCAAGAAGAATAAGTCGCATACTACCCGCCTTCGAGTTTTTCCTAAACGATAGGTTTGCTGTACCTCCAGAAGGGAATTACTTTAACTTAACTCTCCACTGTGCTTAGCAGTCGGTGTAACACTTGCTTTTTTAGCGTTTTACCATAAAAACCATAAAAATGTGATTGCATATGACGAAAGCCGAGGTTTTAACCACCGAAGACGACCTCTCGGTCGATTTTACCTTGCACGATTTTTCGGCGACTTTACTCACTGAATTTGCCGAGAAAATTGTAAGACTTTACTATTCGGGCAACATGAATAATGCTGTTAAAGACCTCATGCGCAAGGCCATCCGCGAAGAGCAACTCGTTCTTAACCATTTGAAATCTGGTAAAAACCTGCAACGATGTTGAAAAATTCAAAAAGGGGCGTTATGTAGTGCCCATTCAGGTTCGGATGAGCTTGCTTAGACTCTTATCATCGAACGCAAAAGTAGATTGGTCTTGCTGTTTTCAGTTTGCAATGAACCGAATATCCTGGCTACGTGTACGCGTCCCCACATCCAGAAGTATCTTCCTGCTAGTTTTAGAGTAACCGACTCACCATCTGGGCCCGTGCCTTGCGCTTGCAAGATAAAGACGTGTTTTTCGCGGATCACTGCGCCGTTTCCTTCTGTCATAGTGTAGTCTGTTCCGTTTATTCTGACTATGCCATCTACAACATCGAATTTTATGACTGTAGCGTTAATCTCTGTGGCTTCTAAGGATAGGGCAAAACCTGTTTGGGTTATCACTATTTGGCTGCTGGCTTTATCCACGGCAATACCTTTTGCTAATAACATTCTTGTCTGACTTGAGTGTGTTTCATCTGTTTTAGTAGCTGGATTTGAAGCGGAAGCGTATGGGAGAGATACCATGAAGACAAGCGCTAATGCTGTTGTTGCCGTGAAAAGCAGTTTGTGTTTCTTTTTTAGGGTAAACATTTCATTTTTCACCTCCGCGGTTACTTCAATGTTTACCTTTTTGCTCAGGTGTTTAAAAAAGAAGCCGCACTTGTGATGTGCACCAAAGGTGTACACTAAGACTGTGGTTCGTCGAGTTTTCCAGCGAGTATTTCTTCCTCAAGGTGGAGAAGCAGTCCTATTCGGCGCTCCCACTTGTTGAAGAACCGGTACTGGGAATACATTGCATATATGCTGTATCCGAGGAATATGCTTGCTACAGCTAAAAACAGGAGAGCACCGACTCCAAGGTCCGTTCGTCTTATGATTAGAATCAGCCACATGACAACTACAAACAAGAATCCTGAAGAAATTAGACCTATGAGCGTTCCGTTTCTGAATTTGCTCCATTCCATGTCTAGCTCGAACAGGAAGTCATGTAGAGACTTAACTGGATATGGCCTTTCGTTTTTTTCTTCACCCATTTCTTTTCCTTCCTTTTCTTTTTTCCCGTTGTTCATATAGATAGTGCACCAAAGGTGAATTCTGCTTTACAGGATGGCGGGTAATGATTTGCGTAACTCAAGGTAGAGGCTTCTTCCTCCCTCTGTTAACGCGCAGCCTCCTTCCTCGTTTTCTTTCACTAATTTTTTCTCTACGAGGAAAGCCAGATGCTTAAGAAAATCGTCGTAAGAGAGGTTTGTGGATTTTCGCCAAACTTTCGTGCGTAGCTGGGGCTTGGAGTTGAAGAAAAGGAACTCTAAGATTTCAAACCGAATCTGAGCAGCCCCTTTTCTCATTCGCCCCATCTGTAACTCCACCATTCACCGTATAGCCATAGTTTGCTAAACGGAAATATATGATTCGTTTTCTTAAAATCGACTGCAAACCGATGTAACTATTTAAGCTCGCTGAGTATGTTTACTGCTAGAGGCACAAGCATTTCTTCCTCGTTTAGTCCTCCATGCTGGCCGACGGGGTTGTATTTCATGTCTGGGAAATGTTCAAACCAGACTGTTTCGTTTCTATATGGCAAAATCAGCAGGTTTCCCGCTCGTTCAATGAACTCTTTGGTTATCTTGCCTCGTCCAAACAGTCCTTTGTTTAATGCGTCTTTGGTTTCAATGATTTTGGCTTTGTTGCCTATTTTTTCCGTCAGTATTTTCTGTGTTTCGGCGAGTTTTTTTTCTTTGACGTGGAGAAACACGTCTCTGGCGCTTCCTGTGGGTAGAATGGTTTTTCCTGTTTTGCCTTGTTTGAGGTTGTTTAGTACGTCGGTGAAATCGTTGAGGTATGTTGTGTCTTCGGGAGCTATGTGTACTCCTCCGTGGTCTGAGGTCATTAGAAGCAGGGTTTGTTTTGCGGTTTCCAAGCTGATCTTTTGTATTAATTCTTTATTTAGCAGGTATGAGATGGCTGATAGTTCGGCTGTGTATTCGTAGCTTTTTGGTCCGTACTCGTGCGATATCATGTCGAGGTCGCTTAGGTGCACGAAGAAGTATGCTGGTCCTTTTTCCTGTTCCAGTTTTTTCTTTAAGTTAACGATGAGGTCTGACGACTTCATAGAGGGTATGAATGTGCTGTCTGCAAAGAGTATTTTTGAGTAGTGGCTGTACGCGTATGAGGCAGAAATATGAGTGAATGACTTGACACCAGCCTCTTTTAACATGTTTTGAATGGTGTTTCCTCTGAACAAGATGTTTGGGTTATATCCTTTTTCTAAAAGTTCGTTTATTTTTTTGGATCCTATTGGCTTAAAACGTAGTGTGTTGACTATGCTGTCTACTTCTTTGAGGTAGATGTAGTACTCAAACAGCCCATGCTCTTGGGGCGTTAAACCTGTGTTCAAAGTTGTAAGGGCGTTAGTGGTTTGTGATGGAAAGATGCTTGTTAGGGGATAAACCTCGCTTTTTTCTGCTAGTGTGCTTAAAAACTTGTTGTTTTTGTATTGGCGTAAAAACTGGGTGTATCCGAAATCGTCTAAGACAAAAAGCACAACCTTCTCGACTTCACCGCCTACACTGGCGACTTCGATTGGAAGCCGGGGTCTTTTGTTTTTGACGCCGAACAAGTCAAGTATTGTTCCTGGAATGTTTGAAATGCAGTTATCTTCGTAGCACGGATAAAGAAAATCGCCGTCACCGCTTCGCCTTTTAATTGAAGCCCCTGCTTCTTCAAATATCATGAGACTCACCTTGGGATTTATGGAGGATAAAGGTGTAATCGACTTTCCACTCAAAAAGCTTCCCATAACCCTCAGTTTAACGAATTTTTGCGGCGACACAGTTTCCACAACGCTCCTGAGCCGAAGCAGTTTCATCTGCAGATGCTAATTCATATTTGGAGCAGGGATGGGAATTGTGTCCACTTATTATGTGGAGGTATCTCCCTCAAAAACGCCTATTTTTCTAAAATTTGTTGCGAAAAGATAAACCTGCAAAATGTCATTGTGCATTTATCATCTGTTCAAAAGTGAAAACCTTCAGGTGCCAAAAGCGTACACTTTGGCGTCGTTTGAGCCGATGTAGAGTACACCATTAGCAATTGAAGGAGTTGATTCTATCCAGTTTCCAGTTGTGTAACTCCATATTTTGGTGCCTGTTGTAGCGTCTAAAGCATAGACGTTGTTATCCTTTGAGCCGATGTAGACCATGTCGTTGGCGACAGTGGGGCTTCCATTAATCTGGTTGTCGGTTGTGTAGTTCCAGATTTTGTTACCAGTTGCAGCATCGAAAGCATACAGGTTGTGATCATTTGACCCGATGTACACCACGTTATTGGCAACCGCTGGAGAAGACTCCACACGATCTCCAGTAGTGTAATTCCATATTTTTTTACCGCTTGCAGCGTCCAAAGCATAAACTGTATTGCTTGCGCCAAAGTAGACTATGTCTTTAACAACAGCAGAAGAAGAGTAAATGGGACCCCAGGCAAAGAATTTCCATATTTCTTTTCCCGTTGCGGCATCTACCGCATAAGCTGTGTCATAAGAATTAACGTAGACCACCTTGTTAACGACTGCAGGAGAAGAATAAACCGAATTGCTGGTCGTGTAACTCCATACTTCGTTTCCTGTTGACGCGTCTAAAGAGTACAACTTTTTGTCTCTTGAACCAACATACACCACGTTATCAACAACAGCAGGAGTAGAATAGACTTCACCTTTGGTGGTGAAATTCCATATTTTGTTTCCCGTTGCTGCATCTAAGGCGTACACGGTGTGGTCATGTGAGCCAAAATAGACGATGCCATCGGAAACGGTGCAAGAAGACTCCACTGAATTACCTGTAAGGAAGCTCCATATCATGTTTCCTGTTGACGCGTTCACAGCCCTAACTCTGTGGTCATTTGAACCAAAATAAGCTACGCCATCAACAACTGCAGGTGAAGAATACTCTATTTGCATTTGGGTTAAGTGGGTCCACATAGTTTGGTTTGTGAGCGGACCTGTCGAAGTTGAGTAGCCTGTACGTGCCATGTCATGATGGAATGTGTATGACCAACCCGCAATAGACTGCTGGTTATTTCCATCTTGTTGCTGGTCGTTTTGAGGTTGTTGCTGAAAAATTGTGTAGACTCCGACTCCTAAGATAATTGTTAGAGTCAAAAGAATCGCGATTGTTATTACCAATGTTGATTTTTTTAGCATCTCGGACTTGATGGATAATCCAACCATATATAAAAATTTTTCCCGAAAATCACCAATTGCATCAATACCCTATCCCGTGCCTTCATCAGATAGCGCAAGAAAAATTAATGTTTATTTAGTTAACTAAAAAGCTGGGGGAGGGAATTGCATCCATATAGTGTGGAGATATCTCCCTCATAACTCCCTTTTTTCCATAAAAGATAATGGGTGGTTTAACGTATTATTTTTTGGTGCTGTAATGAAAAGCACAGCTTCAGTAGTGATACTCATCTTGCTTTTAATCTCTATGGTAATTGGAGCGAAATTGGGCGGTTTGGCAGAGGTAAACGCTCAGGAAACCCAACCACAAATCATGAGTTTTACAGAAGCAATAGAAGCCGCAAAAACGGGCAATTATACTGGACACTATTTTACAAGTGGCTTCAACTTAACTATAGAGTTCAACGGTGACCTTTTTGTAGATGAGTGGTTTTCTGGTTTTTTGATGTGGCTTGCGCCGAACGGCACATTCTATGAAGCAGAGTATCCAAGTGGTAGAGTAATGGAGGAGATTGGGTATACGCTGGGGGAGTCTGATTGGAACCCTCCAGACGGATACTATCTTTGGAAGCTTAACTATGAAGACGGAAGAGAATACTGGGTTCTTGCCAACAATGGAACATTATTCTTTTACAATCCTCCTCCCAGAAATGGGGTTATGCCGCCTCCTACTTCCCCACCTCCTTTTTTTGTTCCACAGGAGATGTTATTTTTTGGAATAGCTACATTGCTATGGGTTGTTGTTGGTGTTATTCTAATTTTCTACTTGCGGAAAAGAAAAGAATAATGTAATTCTTTTAGACCGTGGAGCTGGGGATGGGAATTGAACCCATATAGAGCAGCTCTGCAGGCTACCGCCTGAACCATTCGGCCACCCCAGCAAGTTGATTCTAGGTTGAGACTGAAATAAAAATATTGTTAGCTTCTAGTCCACAAAAAAGTAACGATAGGTTTGCGAGAGGCTATGTCTTATCTAGTAACGATTGAGGTTTAGGTTTTGAAGGCGCCACGATTAGACCTCCTATAGGTTTATGCATACAATTACTATTAGGTTCCTAATAGGCTCCAAATATTATGGGCGTGATTTTTTGCAATGGGTCGCGGTGAATGATTTTGTGTGAAAGTTGTGGCTTTGTGTTTAGTTTTTGTGGTTTTCTCTGTGTTTTTGGTTGTTTTTTCTCGTTTGTGGTTTTTGGGTTTTGAATGTTTTTTCAGTGTGGGTGGGTTTTTGGGAGTGGTTGGTGAAGGGGTGTTTGTTTGCTCGTGTGTTTTTTGGATGTTTGTCTATTTTTGAATGTTTTATCTCTATCTATGGATAGTTTTAAATAGTTGTTGTTAATAATTGCACAGAAAAGCGTAATCATTCAAAACATCTGTCAAAGAGGAAAATGAAAAATGGCTTCAGGAGATGTATCATGGTTAATGACAGCAACCGCACTAGTCATGTTAATGACCCCCGCACTGGGGTTCTTCTACGGCGGTCTAGTGCGAAAGAAAAACCTAGTATCCACAATCGTTCAATGCCTAATCATATTCGCAGTCGTAAGCATAATATGGGCAATCCTAGGCTACAGCCTCGTATTTGGAACAAGCACATACGGAATAATCGGCGACTTATCACTTGTCGGCTTAAACAACATAGGCGTGCACACCGTCAACCAAGTACTCGCACCAGACATTCCCGAACTATTATTCTTCGCGTTTCAACTTAAATTCGCAGCCATCACACCAGCACTAATCATAGGAGCATGCGCAGAAAGAATAAAGTTCCGCTCACTCCTAATCTTCATCGTTCTCTGGTCCACACTAATCTACGCCCCCATCGCACACTGGGTCTGGAACCCCGACGGATGGCTACACTCCTTAGGCGCAATCGACTTCGCAGGCGGCATCGTCGTCCACGTATCAGCAGGCTTATCAGCACTAGCAGCTGCCCTCGTAATCGGCAGAAGAAAAGACTGCGGGGTCCCATGGAAAGACCACATGAACGCCGCCAAGAAAGAAAGCGCTGGCGAGTTCAAGCCAACAAACATACCCTACGTAATCCTCGGTGCAGGTCTACTATGGTTCGGATGGTTCGGCTTCAACGGAGGAAGCGCTCTAGCCGCAAATGACTTCGCAGTCTTAGCACTCGTTACCACAAACTTAGCCGCAGCTGCCTCTGCCGTAAGCTGGATGCTACTAGACTGGATGATAAAAGGTAAACCGTCAGCAGTCGGCATATCAGTCGGCGCAGTAGTCGGTTTGGTCGCCATAACTCCAGCTGCAGGCTACGTCAGCGTGACTTCAGCATTAATCATAGGCTTAGCTGCTGGAATAATCTCAAACTTGGTTGCCAACTGGAGAGCAGGCAGGTGGAAAATCGACGATTCACTAGATGTCTTCGCATGCCACGGCGTCGGCGGAATTTGGGGATCAATAGCAACCGGCTTATTCGCCTCAGCAGCTGTTAACGGCGCAAACGGTTTACTCTTCGGAAACCCAGACCTAATAGTCGCTCAAGTGCTGGCAGTTGCAGTAGTAGGCGCCTTCGCCTTTTTCGGCTCATACCTGCTACTAAAACTAGTCAACGTATTCTCTCTCCTCAGAGTAACTCCACAAGCAGAAGACGCAGGTCTAGACCTCAGCGAACACGGAGAAGAAGCATACCAACTAGACTAACCACACAAAAACAAAACCGCACCCTTTCTTTTTTAATCTCGTTTTATGCCCATTTTCTTGAGAATCTCTCTGTGCGCCTTCAACGCCGCGGCTTCGTTCGGAACGTTTTTTATGAGCATGCGCCCGCCATTAAACAGGCTGACCTCCAAGTTCCCATAGTCGAAAATTATGGCAAGATGCGATTTCAAGCGAACCTTAAACTGCTGCCTAACTGTCTCATAAACCTCGTCAAGGTTCAAATTTAAAGCTTTTTCAGGGTTAACGTTAGCAGTGTTCTGTCCGCAAAGCCAAACAAGCTTTTCTCGCGGTTCTACCCGAGATAGCTTATCCATGCAAGCTGGGCAGTTCGAGGCTTTCGAGGTGTCAACTGTGGTGAAGTACATGTCGCTGAAGTCGCAAACCATGAGTTTGCCCTTCAACGGTGAACCCATGCCCGTCAGAACTTTGATGGCTTCCATAGCTTGCATCGCCCCGATTATTCCAGGCGTAGCCCCAACTACGCCGCGCGTGTCACACTTCATCAAGTCGTTGTCTGACATGTTTGGCAGCAAGCATTCTAAACATCCGGTTTCAGGAGGCGCAAAGACTGAGAGGTTTCCCTCTATACCGATGGCTGCACCGAAAACGTACGGAACATCCGTTTTCACGCAGGCACGATTTATCAAATAGCGAGTGGACATGTTGTCCAAGCCGTCAACGACAAGGTCCACCCCAGCTAAAAGCTTCTCTACGTTGCCTGTGTTCATGTTCTCTGAGATAGGTTCAGTCGACAAAAGTGGATTAAGCTTCTCCAAGCGCTTGCCAGCAACCTCAGCCTTCGGGTAATGCAAGTCATCTAGGGTGTAAAGGATTTGGCGGTGAAGATTCGCAGTTTCCACCGTGTCTTGATCTATCAAACGTAGATGCCCAACTCCTGCCAACGCTAGATACAGCGAAGACACGGTGCCTAACCCGCCTACGCCGACCACTGCAACCTTCGATTTTGCCAGTTTCTGCTGGCCTTTCACGCCTAACTCTTTGAGGATTATCTGGCGACTGTAGAATTCAGAAGCAAACGCTTTTTTGTCCGCCGCATCCATCTCTTTTCTCGCCTAAGAGAAAATGAGCGTTAGTATGCTTTATATTTGCCTTTTTTGGCGAACTGCCTCTCATAGATTTCCCTGACCTTCTCGATAGTGTCCGCGTCCTCTGCGCTCTTGTCGGCGCGTATGCGGCTTATACGGGCAAAACGTAACGCCATCTCGCTCTTGTACTTGCGGCTTTTCTGGATTTCGTTGTACGCAACTTCAACCACTACTTTCGGAAGAACTACCACGAGATTGTGTTCTTCACGCACGGCTAACTCTTTCAGCCGCTGGGTCATCTCAACCATTTCCGCGTCCGTCAAACCCTTAAACGTTTTACCCACGTTCAGGAACTCGCCAGTTGCTTGGTCAAGGGCAGCTAAATAATAGTCTGAAAGCCAACCATGCCTCCGTCCGTAACCGTACTCAGCAGCCGTGATAACCAAATCCAAAGGCTCCAAAACAGGTTTTATCTTTAACCAGCGTTTCCCACGGATTCCAGGCGTGTATGCTCCGTCAAGCTTCTTTGCCATCAACCCTTCATGCCCCGCGTCCATAGCTTCGTTAAGGAATTTTTTCGCCTGCTTCTTTTTGTTGGTGACAAGTTGCGTGGTCAACGGTATTTCTCCAGCGTTTTCAGCTAGAACTATCCTGCGTTGCAAGTACGGCAGCGCAATCAAGTTTTCTCCATTGAGAAAGAGAACGTCAAACAGGTAGAGCTTAACAGGGATTTTCTCAGCCATACCCCGCACTTCGCGAATCCGCTTGAACCGGCGCATCAGGTGCTGAAACGGAATCGGGTGTCCCCTCTCATTTACGGCTATAACTTCACCCTCAACTATCGCCTCGTCTGCTTTGATGTTGACTTTCACTGCTTCAACCACTTCGGGCAGGCTCTGAGTCGCGTCTGTGAGCCTTTTGCTGAAAACGCGCACCTCATCTCCCTGCTTGTGGATTTGAACCCGAGCTCCATCATACTTGTACTCAAACGCTGTTCTATCCTCATGTGCCGTTAACGCTTCGCTGACAGTGTCGGCGGTCTGAGCGAGCATGGGCTTAACGGGTCTAAAAACTTGGAAATCTATCTGCGACAAGCCCTTTTCGCCCTTAGTCTTAGCTATGGCGGCTACTTCGCCGATGTCACCCATGGCCATACTTGCTTTCTGCACTGTCGCCAGAGGAGCCTCAAAAGCTTTCGCCACTGCCTGCTCCATCAACCCTTCATGTAAACCCGTCCTCATTTCACCCACAAAAATCTTCATCAGATACTTGGCTTCCACAGGCGAAGCTTGACTCAGCAAGGCAGTTATTAACCGTTCTTTCTTTTCTCTTGAACCTGAACCAGCAGTCCCCGCTATGGCTTGCAGCAAGCGTCTAACTTCATTTATCGTCAACGTTTTCTCCAGCAGCAAAGCCTGCTTTTTCACGTTAGTTTTTTCAAAAACAGCCTTTACAGCAGCGCCTACATCACCAATGCCTGCGAAAGCTTCACGGAAAACATCCCAGTCAACTCCTGTTACCCGCTGCAGAACGCCGCTGAGAGTCACCCAGCTCACCTCCAAAGTTTTCTGGCTCCACTTCGGGAACGCCCGCCCAAGAACCATGGACACCGCAGGCTCCACCTCCTCTGCTTCTAAACGCTTCAAAAAGTCGGCGGTCATGCCTGTTATTTCCAGCCTTTTTTTGGTGGATTCTACTTTTTCGAGGAGCTCCGCCAGAGACTTGAAAAGCGTAGGCATGACAATGACCTTAAAACTCTGCTACTAGAAAGGTGTTCCAGCTTTATTTATGGCTTCCAGCAAAAAAGAGCCAGCCGCTGAAGGGCTGAAAAAGGATGGTTTATTCTAAGTGGAAAGTGATGTTTAGAAGGAGCTTTCGAGTTTTTCTTTGACTTCTTTGATTTTCTTCGTTAACTCTTCAACTTCCTTAGTGTTTCCTAAGGCTTTGTGGCAGTCTCTCGCGTAGTCCAAAGCGCTGACGCCGAAGCGGTCGTACCCCTTATCAAAGGACAGCTCCGCAGACTGCGTGAAATACTCAATGCCTTTCTCGTACTCTTTCAGGGCGAAGCTGCATTCCCCCGCTTTGTAAAGCATGGTTGTAGCGTCGAAATAGTTCTGTTTTTTCCGGTAAAGCTCAGCTGTCCTGAGGAATAGCTCTCTTGCTTCCTCGTATTTTCCAGATTCCATGATGTTATTCGCGTCTTTATGCATCTTAATTGGATCTTCTTTTTCACTCATAACCGTCAACTCTTAACTTGCTATATCAAGAAGTGCACTCCCATTTAGATTTTCCCCTTCCAAAACAGCATGTGACCCCAAAGAATCCGTTTGCTCCCGTATGTGAAGGGTGAAATTAGATAGTTATGATGCTTTTATATTGGAAAGCTGACTTAACTAAGCCTTGTAACTAAAATGCTGTGAAGTTTATGAATGAATACAGAAATTTTGGAGTCACAGTTAAATTAACTCTTGCGGCAGTATTCGCTGCGCTCGTGTTTATAGTCACTTCACAGATTCCACCCATACCCATACCTGCCACATCTGGCTACTTCAACGTTGGAGAAACAATCATCTATGTTGCAGCATTACTTTTTGGTTCCTTGGTTGGTGCTCTTTCAGGAGGAATCGGCGCAATGCTGGCGGATATGTACTTAGGCTTCAGTGTCTTCGCGCCAGGTACGCTGGTGATTAAAGGTGCAGAAGGCACAATCGTCGGCTTACTAAACCTGAAACTCAGAAAATACATACCAAACCCTACAGTTTGCGCCGTTGTTTCCGTCACAGTTGGCGGATTAGAAATGGTTGCAGGCTATTTCCTTTACGAGCAGCTTGTGCTTGGTTACCCTTATGCTGTAGCACTGGCAGAAGTACCCTTCAACATCGTGCAGATGCTCGTAGGCTTAGCTATTGCAGTGCCAATAATGCATGCAGTGTTACGTGTTTTCCCACAACTTAAAAGTTAGACCTTACAAAGGAATAAGTTATGAATCTGCCGCCTGGAAAAATCCCCGTGGACATCCTAAAAGAAGTTGTTTTCAAAAACCTAGGTTCTGAACGCAAAGAAGTCATTGTAGGTCCTTCAGCGGGCGTCGATGGCGCAGTTTTAGACTTGGGAGACAGGTCTCTAATTGTTTCCATGGACCCAATCACGGGTGCGGTTGAGCGGATTGGTTGGCTCGCGGTTAACGTTAACGCTAATGACGTAGCCACCTTCGGCGTTGAACCCGCCTTCCTGTTTTCGTGTATGATGCTTCCCGAAAACGCAGAGAGAACACTCGTTGAGACCATAAGCGTTCAAATGAACGCGGCAGCCAAAGAATTAGGTATAGCCATAGTTGGCGGACACTGCGAATCCACACCAGGCTTGTCCAACCCAATAGTTGTGGGCTGCATTCTAGGCTTAACCGAAAAGGGATGCTACGTCACCGCGGCCGGAGCAAAACCCGGAGACAAGCTGATTTTAACAAAAAGCGCAGGGATAGAAGGCACCGCCATATTAGCCACCGACAGAGCGCAAGCGCTCAAAAAAATCATGACCAACACGATGTTGCAAGCGGCAAAGGACTTTTACAGTCAGATAAGCGTTGTTAAAGACGCTTTGACAGCGTCCAAAACAGGCGGCGTCCACGCCATGCATGACCCTACTGAAGGCGGCGTGGCGGGGGGAATCCACGAAATGGCAGACGCCTCGAACTTGGGCGTAAAAGTCATTGAAGAAGCAATTACCGTGCAGCCTGAAACCGCCCGCATCTGCAGCCACTTCCAGATTGACCCGCTACAGCTAATTGGATCAGGCGCACTGGTCATTTCAGCAGAAGCGAAAAGCGCAGACGGGATTGTTGGCAACTTGCAGAATGAAGGTGTTCCAGCTTCTGTTATCGGTGAGTTCACGGAAAACCCGGAACACCGGGTGCTGATTCGAAAAGACGGTAAAACAAAGGCTTTGCCGCGGCCTTTGTCAGATCATCTTTGGATTGCGCTGAGACGGTGATACTCTTTTGGTGCCTTGAAGGGAGAGCTGGATGAACCAGTGGAACATGAAGATAGGGTATAAGAACATGTATTCGTACATGTGGGAGTAGACAATCCCGCACTTGAATTCAACAATAGCTTGTGAAACCCCGTTTTGCATGTTCCAATTTGTTGGTGGCTTATAATGTAAACAGTAAACGTCGTCGCCGACCACCGTTTTGTACCCTTTATTTTCAATCCAGTTGATTATATATGCGTCTTCGTAAGCGTGTAGCTGTTCAGGGATTTTTATTCCCTCCACAGCCTCGCGGCGGATAAGAGTGTCATGCATGCCGCCTCGAAGACCAAAACATTGTCGGGCGATTAGGCTCTGCAATTTTAGAATACGTTTGTTTTTCACGTTAGGGACTACATCGATATTTACGCCCCAAACGGCTCCGACATTGTCCTTCACGTTTTTTTCGGCTTTTCTGAACCAGTCTCGTCCGAGTATGACGTCGCTGTCTACGAACATGAACCATTCCGTGCTTACTTGTTGTATGCCTTTCTCTCGTGCTGTAGCTCTTGAACCGTTAACCTTGAGGACTTTAACGTTCCCGTGGTCTTCGTTGGCTTTGTCTATGATCTTCAGAGTGCGGTCGGTTGAAAAGCCATCAACTACTATCAAGTTTTTAACGGGCACATTTTTATAGACTGAGTCTAAGCATTTGTCAAGTAAGTGTTCACTGTTTTTTGTAAGCACTACGACATCTATCGGCTGCATTATTGTGCCCATTTCCTTTTTATTGTCTTGTCAAAGTTTTTTGCCTTGATAAGCTTTAATGTATTGACCCATTTGAAAATAAGAATTTACCCAATTCTCCAGCAGAATACGCCTTCTAGTAATGAACGGCATGGTGCCTAACTCGCTCCGCGTTTTATATTATTCGCTAGAAATTGATACACTGAGTATGCCGTGTAGAAACCATAGGCGACTGTTAATCTAATAAACAAAGTTAGTCTGCCGGCCCTAATTGAATCAGCTATAATGTTTAAACTGCCCCGAATAGTCCAGACGCTTGCTGGTCTATAATGAATGCAGAAGGGGTCGTAACATGCAATCAGCTTGTACCCTTTCTGGGTTATCCAATCCTTTATGTAAGCATCCTCAAAAACATGGAGGACTTTCGGGATTTTTATGTCTCTGACCACGTCTGTGCGGATAAGCGTGTCATGAGTTCCACCCCGCAGGTCAAATATCTTCCGCGTTATCCACAAGAATAATTTCAGAATTGCTGGATTCTTTATTGTAGACCATACTTCGATTCCCCATACAGCGCCTACGTCCTGACGCATATGTTTCTCAGCTTTCTTGAACCAGCCCTTACAAATAACCGCGTCGCTATCAACGAACATGAACCACTCGGTTTCCACTTGCTCTATGCCCTTTTGCCGTGCAGTGGCGCGAGTTCCGTTGTCTTGTATCACCAAAACGTTTCCATGTTTCTTCTGAAACTCGTTCACTATTTCTAATGTTTTATCGGTTGAATATCCATCGACTAATATCAGGCGGTTGAGCGGAACGTTTTCATAAACAGCTCTGAGGCATTCCTTAAGCATGCGCTCACTGTTTTTTGTAATTATGATAACGTCCACTCGCATATTAACTATTGAACCACCCATTTTCTTAATTAAGATTTTTAATGATACCTTATATAAAACTACAAGTCATCAGCCCCTAAACTGATAAACTCAAAAACACTGGAACCAGCCGCTGATTCTCCATAAAACAAAAATCTGCGTTTTTAGCGTTCCCAAAGTTACGCCCTTTTTTGCCTTATGACTTATATAAGTGTGTTTTAAGTCTATTAAAACAGCCACAATCGACATACACGGTGCTAAATATTTGACTATAAACTTCCGGAAAGCCTCCAGAATAGCAATCAGCGCGCTTACTCCTAACAAGCCTCATCATGCTCAGTGGATGATTACAAGGAAATGCAATTACCGTTGCAGAGGGTGCAATGTCTGGAAAGAACAAGATAAGCGAGAACTGTCCACTGAAGAGGTGAAACGAGGGCTAGACATACTAAAAGATCTTGGTATTGTAGAGCTTGTAATCTCTGGCGGAGACCCGCTTTTAAGAAAAGATGCTCCCGAAATAATCAAGCACGCTTCAAACCTTTTCGTAACCACAGTTTACGACAACGGCAGCATGGCTAAACAGAATCTTGAGGCTTTACGAAACGTGGATTTCGTGGCAATCTCAATAGACAGTTTAGACCCCGAAAAAAACGATTACATCAAAGCTGTTCCCGGCGCTTGGAAAAAAGCTGTGGACGCCGTTGAAACGCTGCACAACGAAGGAATAAACGTGAGCGTGACGCCTACAATTTCCCAGTTGAACCTTTACGAAATCGTGGACATCACAAATCACTTCACTCAAAAAGGAGTTCCCGTTTGGTACTGCCTTTATACTTTTGATCAAACCGGCGACGAGAACCAGCTTTTCAGAATAGGCAAAGCTAACGACGAGTTCATCATAAAGGACAAGCAAGCGATGGTTAAGCTTTGTGACACTCTTATTGAGATGAAAAAGAAGAACCGGAACATTTTAATCACGACCAAACTGTTGCAGGCGCTTAGAGCTCTCTTTCTAGAGGGCAAGCGAACGTGGGAGTGTCGTGCACTTCAGAATTTTTTAGTTCTGGATCATTTAGGCAGAATCGCTGGTTGCCATAATCACAACTTTGTTGGGTCAGTGTTTGATTTGCCAGAAATTTGGCATAGCGAAAAATTCAACGCGCTGCGAAAGACTTACAACGAATGCTCCCAGTGCTCCTACTTGTGCTACATTTTCTACTCTCTTTATGGAAGCCCTTATGGAAACTTGATGCTGGCTAAGGATCAGTGGAAAAATGCCCGTTTTCTTTTAGAGAGGTAACGCTAAACCTCCAAGCTTGGTAAAAAGTCAATAATTTTTAACATTGTCTGGATTAATGAGTTATCGAATTTTTGGTGGTCTTCTATGTTTGTTATGGAACTGAAGGGCGTTATGCTGTTGTTTGCGTCATTTTTTTCCAAGGTTATTATTCGTGGGCCTTTGTCTTTTGGTTTTTTTAGTTCGATAAACGCTGGTAAGAACATGAGGAGAATAAGTATGGTGGTCGTTGTAATTATTATGATAATCTCATTCAGATTCGGAATCATCGGCGCTCTTCTGAGCAGTATTGTTTAATTTCTAATATAACTATTTCCATTACCGAGATGGGTGGTCTTCGCCCATTCACTCTGACTTTTCCTCAGTATTTTCGCAACCACAAGATCCAGAAGCGCTTTTGTACATATGAGAATAGTATACAAATACACAAAGAACAAGAGAGGAATCAACCATTGGATTCTTGTTCTGCCATCTAAATACGCGCCGATTCCGATTTCAAAGAACGGTGCAAAGTTGCCTACAAGACTGTAAAAAGACACTGGAACAAAAAACCAAAACGCGTTAATAACATATGAGGAATCAAATACGATGAGAAAGGCGCCCACAAAAAATGTGATCAGCGTTAGAACAGGCATGAAATAAACGTGTAGCAGAAGCAATCCGTCAATTTTCTCTTTTACATTCAGCTTTTTACTTCTTAAGACGCGCGGTGCGTGCTTGAAACATACCTGCATATGTCCTTTAGCCCACCTGTGCCTTTGTCTCCAGTACGCTTTCCAGTTGTTCACGGCTTCTTCGTAGCATTCAGCGTCGCCTGCGTAGCGAACTTTGAAGCCTTCGAGATAAATTTGAAACGTCAAATCAGTGTCTTCAGTCAACATTGACTCGTCAAAACCGCCTAGTTTTTCCAAAACGCTTCGTCTGAAGCCCCCAACTGTGCCGCCGAACTGGGGTATAAGGCCCAGATTATCCCGCGCCTCTTGGTCAATCCTGTAGCCGCCTATCCTTTCCAGGGTCACTAATCGCGTTACTATGTTTTGTGATTCATTCAGTACAACAGGACGCCCCTGCACGGCTCCAATTGAGGGGTGGGCGAATTCCTTTACAAGTTTTTCCACGATATTATTCTGGGGGTAATAGTCCGCGTCGAAGCAAAGTACAATTTCACCTTTTGATCGGGCTAGGGCAGCGTTCAAGGCTGAGGGTTTACCTTTGCCGCCGGTTTTTTCGTCGCGATGCAATACTTCTATGAACGGGTAACGGTTTGAGAACTCTTCGGCAATTTGCCTCGTGCGGTCGGATGAAGCGTCGTCGATTGCGATGACTTGTAGCTTGTTGCGCGGATAAGTTATTTTGGTCATTTGCTGTAGCAGTTGTCCAATTACTTTTTCTTCGTCGCGCGCTGGGATTAGGATGGAAACGGTGGGCTCGTACTTCACTTCTGTGGTATCATCTTTTTCTCTGTTTTTCTGGGCTCTTTTCAAAACGGTTAATGTGAAGACGTAGTGCCTGACAAGATACGCTATCATAACCGCAGTAAACAAAAAGAATACAATTTCCAGCGTTTCAATAATCAATGTTTTTCATCTCTTCTTGGGTGTTTTTTAGCTTAGGGAAAAAGGCAAGGCTCAAGGACCAGAAGGATACGACCCAGATGAAGTTTAGAAAAGGGTACGAAACTGCGTATAAAAGGTCGAATGGTTCTCCGAAAAAAGCGGCTCCTGCGATGGCGAAGTAGTGGAGAACCACGTTCCAGAGTAAGCCTGTTATGTTGCCTATGGCCAATATGCCTATTTTCTTGCTGAGTGTTCCGTTAAAGTGGCTGATGAGGGAGAGAAAAAACAGGTTAAATATTAAGAGCGTGACGGCGGTGGGGATGTTGATGAGTCTTAACGTCAGGACCAAGCACAGCACGATTTCTTCAACGAAGAGTGCTGACACTAATAGACTTATCTTAGATTCCATCAGTTTGATACCCTTTCCGTCTCATAGAGCGATATACTTTAAGGTTAACTCTATAGAAAAGGTTTACTTTTTAAAACTTGTGGCTTCGCTTTGTTATTGAAGAACTTCTATGGTTAAAAAATAGTAACTGCTATGGCTTTTGGCTTTTGAGGATGATGTTGTCCATTACTGTGCAGAGGGTCTGGAAGACTTCCCCTGCGTTCAAGTTGTCAGTGTCCAAAACCAAATCAAAGGAATGAAGGTCCTCGCCTAGAGTGAAGCCATAAAGCTTCTTGTAGATGGCTTTTGTTTTTTCTTCTTTTTCTTTTAGCACTTGTAAGGCTTCTTCTATGGAGAGTTTGTCTCTCTCAGCGATTCTTTCAGCTCTCTTTTCTACTGACGCAATTAACCATATTTTGAAGCCAGTTTTGAGCAGCCACGGCATTGTCCAGCTGTCTAAAAGAACCTGTCCCTGTTGCGCGTATTCCAAGAGTTTATTGTCAACTGCTTTGTCAAATTCGTGGTTTTGTTCTCTCTTCTCTAAAAAGCTGAGGCCTTCGGGGCTTTCCCACCATCCGTTGCTGGATGAATCGTATCCTTCGGTTGCTGCTAGCTCTTTTAAGGCGTCGCCGCCTGAATAGTATTTTAAATCGTATTTTTCGGCGAGTTTCTTGGCTAGCGTGCTTTTTCCGGTTCCAGCCATTCCGGATATGCAGACTACAATTTTTTTGGTTGTGGCGCTCTCCGTTTTTTTGTTTCTGGTCATAGCGCTCAGCCATGCGTTTTTATGCTATAGGCGTTACGCCTACTATGCGAGAGGCTAGGGTTCCGAAGAAGAATGAGCATATCATGTACCAGTATATCACAGGTATGCCTGTTGGAGCGAGTCCCGGCACAACTGCCACAGCGTTTGCCCCATAGGTGGGAATTAGAAAGATGTACCAGATTATTATGTAGCTGAAGCTTATGGGGAGCAGTATCATTTGGGGCTTCATCATTTTGTTTTGCATGTTTCTTATTTGGGACTCTTTCTTTCTCAGTTTCTCAACGCGTTTCGTGTCGTTCGCGCGCATGGCCGCCATCAGCTGAGACTGGTATTCAGATGTCTCCTTCCGCATTACTTTGTATTCTTCCCATCCGCATATGCGAGTAATCAAAAGGCGGTTGATGACCATGTTAAGAAACGAGACAGTAACCGCAATCAGCATTATCACTAACGTTGCTACTGGAACAACTGTAATGTCTAGCATCTTTGTTTCACCTTGCACTGCCTATTTGTTTTCTTGTTAATAACCATTTTTACTCTTGGAAACTGACAAGCTATAGTGGGGCTTCTCCTAAAATTGTTTGGCTAAGCTTTTCAGCAGAAATGGTGCATTGGTAGAATAAAATTGGAAGTGTTCAGTGTTAATCCTCTATATTTTGCAAAAACTCAATAATTTTCGCAAGCCGTTTCACTAATGCATAATCAACCTTTTGGTTATGTTCTATGTCCGCAAGCTGCACTGGCTTTCCCATAATCGAATTCAATGCGCTGCCGAGTTTATAGCAATTGTCTTTGTTCAGGCTTCGAACTTCGAAGTAACGGAAGTGCTTTCCTCGCATATTTTAACATTTTAATTTAATTTTCTAACTATTGGTTACGAGAAAATTGATGTTTTTACGGCTCTCACATGGCAGAAACATCGTTTTTTAGTCTAATACAGGGCTTTAACTGGTTCGCTCTCTTACAGCAGCCTTTACGACTGTCGAACTCTGGACAGTTAAAGCAGGTTGTAACCTCTTGTTTCCCCATGAAATCTAACTTCCTTAAAGTGTGGATGCAATGCTCCACATAATGTCCTCTTGGAATAGTTATTTGAAAACGTTAATTTATTTTGTGCTTCTTTTAAGCCATACACTTTCAGCTTGGCTGGATTGCGTTGTTTAATTTTTCTTCCTCGCGTTTCCAAGAATACTTGTAATATTGGAAATGAAATAAGTAGGTAGTGCAGTGGCATCACAGTTAATCTGAAGTGTTTATACTTGGCGAAAATGAAAAATATGGGTGGCAACATAGTTAACACTTTGGGAGGATAAGAGTGGTAGAGTATGTAAAGGGGTCTCCACCTGACAGATGGCATTGGTGTAAGAACTGCACGCAATATCCCCTATACATTTATGAGAGACGCTCTAAGAAGCCGCAATCTGACCTCTGTGACCAGTGTAGAACAAAGGAAGAAAACTACAACTGCACAACCTGAAAAACTATACAAAATTCGGTAGGAGTTCTCACCTGACTATGCTAAAGACTGCTTTTCTGGTTTTACATAACCTATTTTAGGTTTATTGAACATTACTACCGTGTGATGTTTTATGGGTTTTCTGAAGAAAGTTAAAGACAAAACAGAAGAATCAGTCAAGAAAGTCGGAGAAGACGGGACAAAGCTGGGTAAGAAGGGTCTCAAAGGAACAAAAACGGTAGCTAAGAAAGGCGCTAAAGCAACTAAGACCTTTGCAAAGAAGGGCGTTAAGGAAACAAAGAAGGCCGCTAAGAAAGTAAAGAAGAAAGTTACGTAGCTTCTGTTCAAGATGCTGCGAGCTTTCCTTTTTTCTAAATTCCGCGGTTTCTAGGGAACAGTCGCTTTTCCACAAAGTTATTAGAACTGAACCTTGCATACATTCATTAAATCTGCTATGGGGTTTCAAGAATGGTTCCAGTTTTCAATTTGAAAGACTCAATTGTTGAAGCATTAAACGCTTTAGGTGGTTCTGGCACAGCAACTCAGGTAAGAGATTACATAAAGTCAAATTATGGGAAAGACTGGCGAGACATTGAAAAAATAATGGACGACTTGTGTCAAGAAAGCGAGTCTTCCTTTTTCCTCCCCGCAGACAGGGTTCTAACGAAAATTGGAAAGGGAAAATACGCTCTGAAGGAAACAGCAGTTCCTGAACCGTTAGAAGCAAGTGCGGAAAGCAGAGAAGAATTGTCCGGCTTTGGATTAGAACGAAAGGTTTTCAGTTTCAAAGGCGCTGAAGAGCTTCTGCGGAGAAAAGGTCAGCTTTCAACTATTATGCAGGCTGCTTCTTTAACAGATCTTTCATCAACAGAGAATCACGACAGGATACAGCATTTTCTTCACAAGAACATGTGGGACATAGAAGTATCGCTGTTTCCAGTGGCAACTTACAAGCTTGATGCTTTCAAAGAGAAAACAGCAATCGAAATTGAGCGGTCATTCATCGACGCGGTTCACAGGTCCCTCTTTAGATGCCTCTTAGCTTACACCAAAAACCAGTTGGACGTACTAGTTTTCATAGTTCCCACCTACAAGGAACCCAAATTTGAGCAGGTAAAACGGGATTTACTTGAATTCAAGGAAATAATTCCTTACCCAGTTTATTTGGTAGGCGTAACCCCTCTCAGCGCTAATTAAGCTATATATAAGGCGGCTAAGTTTTTCCGCCTGATAGAGTTTCCCAGCTAGTCTCCTAAGATTCTTCTGAACGCAGGGAACATTTCTGCTGCGCGCTCACGCATCAACAGTTCGTAGTACTGGTAGATTATACCTACTGACAACAAGATGCCTGTTCCCGTTCCGAAAACGCCTAGGAAATCTGCAATTCCAGCGATTAAGCCTACTATTATTCCACCGAGAACCGTAACCACCGGAATATACCGTTTAAGAATAGCCTGTATAGGTTTCCCAGAACGCCGATAACCTGGAATCTGCATCCCTGAATCCATAAGTTGCTTCGCCACTTTATCAGGCCCAAGACCACCCACCTCAAGCCAAATAAGCGAGAAAACCGCACAAAACGCCACAAGAATAGCCAAGTACATCGCAGCCCTCACTGGCGCAGTAGCTACATCCGTGAGGCCATTGGGCGAAGTTACAAAGTAAGCAAGACCTCCAACAGGCGTAACGCTGCCACTAGACGTGGTGTTATAGTCACCTATGATTTGGAAGAGCAGGTTCGTTCCGGGACTAGGTGCTCCCATCTGGCTCCAGAGCAGCTGAGAAAAGAAGTAGACGTTAGCAAAAAGCGCAGACGCAAAGATAACTGGAAGGTTAGAAACATATAAAAGCTTAATCGGGTAACGGCTCCGGAAGCCCTTGTACCCAGCGTAAGTCATCGGCAACTCAACCCTGACACCTTCCAAGTAAATTATCACCAAGAAAGTTGCAACCGTTGCTAAGAACCCAATCAACGAGGGATAAGCTCCACCGCCAATCACCCAATCCGTTAACTGGTACGACGCATCACCTAATGAAAGCTGGTAAAGCCCACCTACGAACAAACCGGTTCCAGGATTAAACGTCTGCCAGAGAATGTTCTGCGCAACTCCAGCCATAATGAAAAGGCTGATTCCGCTGCCCAAACCCCAACCTTTCTGAACCAGCTCATCCATCAGCATCACAATTATTCCAGCGCCAATAAGTTGCAGGAATATAATTATGGTCGTTGGTCCTGCAAGATCACCATACATGCCGCTTATTATGTATGCTGAAGCCTGAATTCCCGTAAGCAATATGGAAAAGAATTTACTTGCAACCGTAAACAAGCCTCTGTCTTGAGAATCAGACATGTCAGCTTGTATGATAGCAGAACCAACTAGCAGCTGCAGTATTAAGCCTGCAGTAACTATGGGACCTATACCAAGTTCCATGAGCGTACCGCGGTTTGAAGCGAAAATTACTCTCAGGGAACCATAATATTCTTGCACGTCCCCGCTGATTCCATAAAGGGGGATTTCGGTCATAACCAAGTACACGATGAGAACGAGTGCTGTCCAGAAGATTTTTTCATTGAAGCTTACTTTGCGTTCAGGAACCTTGATTTCAGGAAGAACTCTTGCGAGTGGTTTGAAGAGGCTTAGAAATCTTCCGGCCATTGACTAAGGTTACTCTCCGTTTTCCTGCGACTGGGTTAAGACTTGTCCGCCAGCTTTCTTAATTTTGTCTTCTGCAGTTTTGGAGCAGGCAGA
Organism: Candidatus Bathyarchaeota archaeon; assembly: GCA_016927895.1. GTDB lineage: Archaea > Thermoproteota > Bathyarchaeia > Bathyarchaeales > Bathycorpusculaceae > SG8-32-3. The sequence goes on from JAFGLT010000083.1 coordinate 42,757, forward strand.
AACTGTTACGGTTAAGGGTTTTGTGATTCTGCCTGTGCCAAGGAGTTTAGTGTAGCCTAAGCTTGTTAGGTCTACGTGTGTTTTGCCTTGTTCTTTTTCAGTTGAGAGAACAGCTATTTCGTCAAGCTTGGCGATGTTGATGACCTTTTCTTTGCGTTTGAGGCTTTGGGGTGAAGTAAAACCGTGTTTGCCGAAGTAGTTTGGCTCGTGTGCTGTAACGTAGCTCCAGAGGTGTTTGTGGCGTCCAACTTTTCGCTGGCCTTTTGAACCTGCATCTCTGTGCTGGCCGATCCTGCCATAGCCGTGAGTTCGGCTGCCGCGCATTTTTCTAGTTTTTCTTTCTTTATGGGGCATTTTAATCAGCTTTTTTGTTTATTGTTTCTTTTTTTTGAAGTTTGATTTCTAGCACGCCGTTTTTGAAGGTGGTGCGGACGGCGTTTGGGACAACTACTTTGGGTAGGTTTAAGCTTTTATAGTATCTGCGGTTTTTCGCTTTCGCTGACAGCGTTATTTTTTGGTCTTTCACATGTATTTTCAGGGTTTCCTTATTAAAGCCTGCGATTTCGGCGACTATAGTTATCCACTTTTTCTCTTGGAAAATGTCAATGAGCGGTTTAGGGTCCTTCCATTTCCGTCTGGCGTAGCTTTGGGTGGACCTGTAATGTTGAGGATAAAGTTTCCTTGAGGTGTGCATGTTTTCGATGCGCTGGATTTTAGGGTGGCTTTCAGCGTTATCTCTAATCTCGCTGTCTTCGTCAAGCCACTTCATGTGCTTCTTGCTTCTGCGCCACTTCGTACTCAAGTTTACTTCTCCTAAATACAAAGGCATTTCCAACCTAACTATAAAATGTATCGCACAAAAAAGAAAAGAAAACAAGACTGAACCGAACCTTGATTCCATGCAAAACCGCTTTTCTGTGGCGTTGATACTGTTATGCTTGGAAAAGACTATAGCCCCTTTTTATATAGAAACTATTTATAGAGGTGAACCGAGGCTGTGTGGGTGGACCCCCTGTAGCTTTCTGAAATGAACTACTATTAGGCTCCTAATTAGCGGCAAATATGCTGGGTTGGTCAGGTATTTTTTTATTCTATTTTAGACTGTAGAAATTTAGAAAATGAAAAATTAAACACGGGTTTACATCCAAAGGCGAATAGAAAGTTTTATATGTTTGGTTGGATAATTTATCATGGAAGATTGCGTGAATTATACGAGGCGAAAAAACCTCATATAGCTACATCTGCGCTATTTTTGCTATGCTTCTTCTTAGCTATACAATTAATACCGATAAGCGATGTATCAGCATCCAACGATGTCGGCGCAGCTGTATTCTGCCCTAACAATTTCGATCCAAGTGTCGATACCGCAAATGAAATTTCGCTTGCTAGAACAACTTACGCATATATAAAAAACATGCTTAGTGCCGAATATGGATATGTTTACTTTGCTACCGATAGCTCTTGCACTGTTAACTACTATCTTGCAGCGCTCCAAAGTATAAAGACTATTTATGATCAGGCAGTAGTTTTTTCAAAAGGACACAGGGGCGTGCCGTTCTTATATTACAATCCACCTAATACCAATCACTTCTCGCTCTTAGATTATTATGGTTCCAATGTCATAGACGCCACAATTCATGGTAGGACATCAAGTGAAAACGTTTTCACGTTTATATGGCACTGTCAAACAGCTCAGCACTATCAATATGGTGTCATACCTCATGACAGTTACGGATATTATGGAATGCCATACTGTTGGACACACAATGCATATATGTATTCGTGGGGCACTTCTGGAAGCCAAGTTTTCTTAGGATGGGTTGGTGGCTCGCCTCAATTTGAAACCACGGCTGAAGGCTCTTACAACTATGCTCACGTTGCATACTTATTCTGGTACTGCGTGTGCAATGGTGCCCAAGTAGACGAAGCATTGAATACCATAGCTCAGACTGTTTTCGGAGACGCAAGCTACCTCCAATGTGCACAACTTAAGGACAAGTTAGTAGTATATGGAAATAGGGACTTGACCCTGCCCGCGGAGTGGTGAACTGTATGAAAAAACTATTGAAAAAAATCTGTGTGCTTCTGGTTATCACAATGATTGTAGCTTCTCTCGCAGTTTTTCCTGTTACGCATGCAGCGGATACCGAGGCTCAAGTCCAAGCCAGAGCTTTAATGGAAAACGTGCTTCCTATGGATTTGTCAAAATACAATGCAACCCTCGAAAGCCAATCAAATGATGGAGAAGTAGATTTCTTGATATATAACTTGGATTCAGATGAAAGTACACTTCGTGTCTTTTGTCTTTTCAAAAATAATGCTCTTCTTTCTTGCAACATGTACGTGGATAAGGGGGAAGTTATCAACGACAAAAAGTACACTAACTTAATTGATGCTACAAAGAAGATACTTGAGGAGTACCAAACATACACTAAAATTGATTCAGCCGATATGATAGAGATGTTAGATGATGTTGATGTAACCAAGGATTCAAGCACGATGATAGGCAAAATCAATTTCACCAAAAACACCGTAAATGTCTACGGGATTGAAGTTACAACGTTTAGGTGGGCATATACGGTAAATGGGGCGGAGTATACTAAATTAGAGGTCGAGTTTCAGAACGGAATCTTTTCTTGTCTCTATGATACTCGAGGTGTCTACTCAATTGGCGATACCACCGTGAATATCTCAAGTGACCAAGCAATTGACATTGCGACGAAATACACAGAGACTTACTCATACGCTTTGTCTGATGGTTCACGAGTTAGCGATTTCAATATAAATGAAGACAAAAGTGTAGCAAAGCTAGTCGCTTCTCCCATCAACTCTACGGAGCTTAGACCTTACTGGCACGTTGAGTTGTATCTAGACCAAACTTACCCAGGTCATGTAGAGGGTTTAACAATCTACGTTTGGGCCAATTCCGGAGAAGTTTTCGCCTGCAGCAACATAGCTTACGGTGGGGAACTGCCTGATACGTCACCATCACCTTCATCCTCTCCCGAGAACAACACGGGATCAGTTGACATCAACACGATAGCTATAGTGGCAGCCATAGCTACAGTAGTTGTGATAGCAACAAGCGCATTATTAATTAAGAAAAGAAGCAAATAGCAACCTCCCATTTTTCTTTCTTCTAAATGCTAAAATCGCACTATGAAAAAATGAGTTATTAACTTTAAGCTGAGGGCTTTTGTTTCCATCGTTTACAACAGTTGCAAGGAACAGAGCGTGCGTAGTAGCATTGAATTTCAATCCAACCAAAGACTTGACGTATTTTCTAAATCAAGAATTATTTTAGAAATTCAGTTTTGCTCTAACGTTAAAAATTTAAGAATTAGAAAATCCAATTTAATCTTTGAATTTTTTCTTATATATCCTCCATATAAGAAAGTTTAAAAGATAGCACCCTCAGCTCTCCACAAGTCCAATCACCAAACATATAACAAAGAAACGCCCATCGTATGCCCTTGGATGCGAATATAATGGGAACAAAACGCAACGTCATGTTGTATTTAGATAAAGAAATAGGTTGAAAAGTCGAAAGAACTAGGCTTTAATCTCTCAAAGACTTTTGAAACCCACTTAAAACAGTTAATGACGCAGTTTTCAACGTGTAATTCCATAAACAAAGTTGATTCAGCGAATGAAAATGGTGAGTGGTGGGCCGGACCGGATTCGGACCGGCGACCTTCTGCACGTCAAGCACCTGGAATACCCATTGGAGAAACACTTTCTAAGTTCAGAGAATTCTTGATTGTTGATTTGAGGCGTTCAAAGAAGACAGCATACGAGCATACCTATTACATTAAGAGATTCCTGAAGGCTGTTAATGTTCCATCAGAATTAGTGACTTCTGAGGCTGTCCGTGAGTATCTCAAGAGTTTGAATGTGAGTTCTGCGCAGTACAAGAATATCTTGATGGCTCTCAAAGTCTTCTTTAGAGATTTCATGAAGCATCCGGAAGTTGTTGAGAGTTTTAGATTTCCTCATCAAGTGTATAAGCCGAAGCATATTGTGAGCAAAGAAGATCTGAAAAGATTTTATGATGCAATTGAGACGTCAAAAGAGAAAGCTTTGTTTCTGTTGTATGCTACTTCTGGATTGCGGAGACAAGAAATACTTTCGCTGAAGCCTGAAGACGTTGATTTTGAGAAGCGGATGATTACTCCTAACAATCATTTGGGAGAGACGAAGAAGTCATGGTGCAGCTTCTATAATGAAGAAGCAGAAGAAGCTCTTAATGAGTACTTGGCTACGAAGAATCAGTCTAGAAGCAAGAGGATCTTCCCAATGCAGAGGCATGAAGTTGTGGAATTGTGGAAGTCTGCTAGAGAGAAGACTGGATTGTATGTTACTCCTCAGAAGTTGAGGGAGTGGTTCTGTTCTGAAATGATGCATTTAGGAGTATCAGAAACATATATCGACGCTTTTTGTGGAAGAGTTCCAAAATCTGTTTTGGCTAGACATTATACTGATTTTTCGCCTGAGAAGCTAAAAGAAATCTACGTAGAGTCTGAATTGAGTGTTCTTTAACAAAACGAGCACAAAATCTTCCAAAAAACTTAGCCACCTTGATGTCTTTGATTCGTAGAAGGTAACTTTGCTGTAGATATAATTTCTCTTGATAACGTGCCATCTGTCCCTGGTCCAGAATACTTCGCGGACGGATGAAAGAAAGTTACGAATGCCTCTAACCCATTAAACTCCATTGTTTGTTTAAAGCCCGATGGAAAACCAATTCTAATCACACCTGGCTTAATTTCACCGTATCCTTCAAAAAGTATGGCTGAAGGAGGCAGGCTATCTTTATCTGGAAGAAGTGGAATTTGCTTTGTCCATCCGGAAAAGAGAATGTCACCATAAGATTGCACCTGAAACTCTTCTTTTTTCATTATCTGTATGTTCTTGGCAGCCGGAGTGTTAAAATAAACCTCACTTAACGCTTTGCGTCTTCCCAAGCCAATTGGAATGTCTTGTACATGAGCTACGGGTACGAAAGCATTGCCTTTTGCTGTCTCAAGCCACAAGGAAATTACCAACCAATTTTCAGCTCCAAATGAGGATTTCTCATTCCATTTATACACCTCAACTATCATTTCCGGTAACTTAAGATGATTGAGTTGGCGAATAACAGCCGATGCACGTTTACCATAAAATACAATAGCATCCAATGGTGATCTTACCGTATGTTTCGAGGCATTTCTCATTTTGCTCAAAACTTCCTTTTCAGTTACCATCTTTGGCTTTTCTTTATATGAAATAACACTTTTTCTGTAGGGGCTATCTGGCCTAGAATAAGTATAAGAGTTATCGACAAAGGCGCTTACTTCAGCAGGAGGAGATTCAAGAATGGATTCAAGAGTTGTTTTTGATGGAACCTGGGCATTCCTCCAAAGATCATCCATCATAACTTTCATTTTGCCAACGTATTCC
>JAFGLT010000010.1 GCA_016927895.1 Candidatus Bathyarchaeota archaeon
AATAACAGCGACATTCCAATGCCGGTCACAAAATAGACTATTCGAGAACTTCCATCGAAAACCTTTTTCTCCTATTTTTTATCGACGAAAAACGCGTTAGAATGAAGGATGCAAACAAATTGAGTAGGAAATGGATGCAAAAAACCTTAATGAATCTCGGGTTCACCGAGAAAGACTCGCAAGTATATCTTTTCCTTGCAAATGAAGGTCCAAGAAAGGCAAAAGAAATAGCTGAAGCGCTGAATATGTGCAGTGCGCAGCTCTACAGCATCCTGAAAAAATTGCAAAATAATGGTTTGGTAATTGCTTCTTCGTCGCGCTCTGCACTTTTTTCAGCAGTGATTTTCGAGAAGGCCCTAGAGCTTCTGGTTGAGGCTAAAAGGGAACAACATGAGGCGCTATTGGCGAGCAAAGAAGAGCTTCTCTCAACTTGGCGGTCATTAACTAAGAGAGACGATGAGAAAAGCTAAGAGCGTCTAGCTAAAAACGGTAATCTTTTAAAAATAAGAAAGCCAACCATGATAGTGTTGGATTGTGAATGAATGCTAAGGCAATTGGTTTGACAGCAATTTTTACTGCTCTTACAATAGCGTTGAATCAATTCAGGATTCCAGCTCCCTATCCTCTAGGCTTCACTTATAAATTATTTCAAATACCAATAGTTGTAGCCTTTCTATTTCTTGGGCCTAGATACGGGGTCACGATTGCTTTTCTCAACATGATTGCCGTTGAGGCAATCTTTGGAGGTGAAACAGCTTTTCTCGGTCCTCCATACGCTTTGTTAATAACACTTACAATGCTGCTCGGGGTCTATATTTCTTCAAAATATTTCGCTCACAAAACTGGTTCGTCAGAGGGTATTTTTGATGCAAAACCTGCAGTCCTCTCCACTGCCATAGGGGTTATATTTAGAGCCTTGATTCTTCTTCCCGTCGACTACGTCTTTCTAAGCACAGTATGGTCAATTGGCTCCGGTATGAGTATGACAGAAGCAAATGCTTACGTGATAGCAATCATGCCTGGAATAATTCTGTTCAACATCACTGTTCCGCTGTACGTGATTCCAATTAGCTACTATATAACAAAGAAGCTGTCTAAGAGTTTTAAAATGGAAAACAAACAGTAGGCTAAAATCGTTTTATCCTCCTATCTGTCTAACGCTTTAAGGTACATACCGATCCTTTGCCCCTGGACTCCCAGATGATTGAAGTAGTACCCCCAATCTTCCGAGTAACATCTCGAGCACTCTTTCAATTTCCCACTTCCAACATTTTTCATGAAAGCCAAAACTTTCTCTGCGGTAAAAGAGCCTTTCTTTCTAGCCATTTTAGCTCTGACTGTAAAAGGAGTGTCCGCAGAAGTCTTCAAATCCGCAGTCTTCCCACAGAGGCTTTCCCAAACTTCATTAAAGGTTCTTGTTAACTCGACCACTCGTCTTTTAGTATTGCTCTTTTCCATCAAACTCACCTGCCCTGGGGCGGGGGAACGGCTAGCTATAAGTCTTGTCCAGTTGGACAATAACCTTCGAAGAGCCGAACCTACAAAACTTCTAAGGAGTCCTTAGAAAAATAATTTCGAAAATGCCGTTTGCCAGTTGTTTTGTGAATAAAAAAATATTACTTCAGGGTACTTACCTACTTAGTGGTTAGATCTGAATGCCTTTTATATGGAAACAAATAGAAACAAATTGGCTCCTCAACTTACCCAGCGATAGTTCCAAAATAGACTTGGTTGAAGCTTTTAATTCTGTTGAAGGGGAGTTTGGATCAAATTTTTTCGCAAAATATAGAGGATTTAGAGGAACCTATTTTACTACTCTGATTTTAGACCTGCATAAGATTCTTGAGGAAGTCAAAAGAGGTAATTGCAAACTGCCAAAAAATGGAGAGTTAGCTTGCAGAATCAGAGACAATGAAATGTATTTGGTGAGCTCAATTATCAGGCTGGCGGCTTACTATTTAAGAAACGGTTTGATTGTTGAATTTGAGCCGGAAATCTACGGTAAGAAACCTGACTTGCGAGTTAAATTTAACAGAGATTGGATATACCTTGAGGAGTCAAAACTCGAGTTTTCGAATAGATTTAAGGTTATCAATAAGTCCATGAACATCCTTTCTAAAGTTCTAAAATCGATTAGGGCCAATCTTAATGTTATACTAATTCTTAAAAACGAGGATTTGACACTGCCGGAGATGAATGAACTTAAAAAACAGATTTTGCTTATGGCAAAAGATCCAATTCAAACCCAGTCCTTCAAGAAGGAAGGATTTGCTGAAATAATTACCTACATGAAAGGTCAACTAAAACCTCTAATCGAAGATAAAAGACCTTCAGTTTGCTTGGACTCATTGGTCGTCGGTAATGGTTTTGAAAGGCACCTTCACATTGAAATTCAATTTACCGACATTCGATTAAGTAAAATTTCGAAAAAAACTCGACAGCTGCCCAAGAACAAAACCAATTTGTTGCTCATTGACATTTCATGCCCAGGAAATATTAAAGAATGGACCAAATCATTAGAAAAGATGCTAACTTCTGGGGAGCACACCAGAATCGGTGCTGTGCTTTTGGTTGAAAAACATCGCTTCGTTAAAACATTAGAAATTGAGAATAGGGTAATCGTGAATTCTCTTTCTTCAAAAGCAATTCCTCAAGAATTTCTAAATCTTACAGAGAATTTCTTTTCTGCAAACTCATTTTTTCAATTAGCGAAGTAATATACTCAAAGCGCAAGTAAGATTTTCAAAATGAAGTAGAGATTGCAGTTGTGAGATGTTATGGTGCAGACGATTTGTTATCCTAGTATATTATTAATTTAATTTGGGGTGCTTGCTTGGCGCCCTGCTGGGTGCTTTCTGTTGGTTGGTTTGGGGCGTGGGTTTCCAAATTCTAAATTCTAAACGGATATCTAAAATATTAAAAATTGAATTCTAATTTTTTCATCTATTTAGAAAATATAATTTAGAAAATAAAATATGTGAAAATAGGAGATCCTTGTCTACTTTAATCTCTATTAGCTCCTTTCTTCCGGGATCGCAATTTTGTATTGATTATGCTTATGGAGTATTTTTCCTGCTTTCTTCAAGTCACCTAAAGCTAGGTAAATTAAAGCTCCACTGATTGTCTTTGATTTACTGAGGAAATAGTGTTCAACGGCGCTGATAACTTCCTCTGATTCGTCCCATTCGTCATCTTTCAATAAATTTAGGATCACATTTTTACATTGTTCCCTTTTCGAGGGGGTCTTTGATTTGATTGTGAATGAAGCGGCTATTAGCGGGTCCATAGCGAAGTCGATGAAGTGAGGAAGTCTATCAAGAATGAATTTTTTATCTTCATTCGTATATTCCAATTGGATAATATTGTTGAAGCCATTTTCTGCTGCAGTTCTTAGAAATGAGAAACCAACTAGCTCACGGAGTACGTTTCCTTTTAATCTAGGAGGAATGACTTCGCTTAATTCCAATCGGGTTTCGGTGATTTCATCTTTTACTATAGCTTCAAGATTATCATAAATAGGAGCCATGAACTCTTCTGTTGGGCACAAAACCTTTGAGACCCTCACTTCACTGAGTTTTGAATTCACTGTTGTGAGCGCAGCTTTTTTCTCAAGATCAAGTTTAAAGTCCTTATGAAAGTACCTGCTTGCTTCTTCATCAGTTACGCGATGCTGAATAACGTGATATCTATCAAAGAAACCGCTTTTATTCAAGTAAGTGAATTGAGTGTTTTCCAACGGTCTTGTTCCCGCTAAAACACAAACATCAGGGGTATAAGCAAGTTCACCTACTCTGTAATCATAATCTACGCCGATGTCTTTTAGCTTCTTCTTCTCTTTTTCCAATTTTTCTCTTTGGTTTTGATCTGTGGCGTCTCCACCAAGCTTCAAAGTTTGTCGCGATATTCTTTCGCCTTCCAACACTAGATTTAACGTGTTCGCAAATTGCTTCATGGAATCTCTTTGTCCAAGAACTGTAGTCAACTCAGGGATTTTCACAAACTTCACTTCATTTGTGAAAACGGGTGGAACCGTGAAGCCCGTCTTTTCGTTTATAGATCCGAAGATTTTTTCAAACGTCATTGAAGTAAGGTCTGTTGGCTTAAGATGTGGGGGTACGGTCTCGCAAAATACTTTAAGAATGGTTGATTTGAAGTAACCAGCTTGCCAGTAAAGTAAGACTTGTTGGTTCATTCTAATAACTTCGTCAGCAGTGAATTTTGGTAGCAACTTGAGAGCATAGGCAAGTTTGCATTCTACAATTCCCTTTTCACCGAGTAAACCTCCGAAGGATCTACCTAATTCCGCTGCAATTTCTATGGGATTTTTATAGTTTTCACTAATGTTTTTCACCTCCAGAATGTTGATTTTTTGTTTCGAATTTTCGTCGGGTTCAGATTTTACTTATTGATTTTGAGGCCGATACGATACGGCACCAATGAGTGTGTGAAAGAGGTGTTTTTGTTGTGTGTGAAGTATGTAGCCCGATGGGTTCTTTGATGTCGCTTCATCCGTTAAGGGATTTTCGCATCGGCCTCGGGTTCTGTATTGTCTTTTCTAGTATAAGATAATTATGCTGTTTAGGTATAGAGCATAATCATTGTGCAGTATGGAGTGTTCAGCATGCAGGATAGAGTTTGAAGTATGGAGGTTTGAGCATAGATTTGTGATTTTTTATCAGTTTTAGCACTTGTCTCCAATGAACGATTACACATAAAACACTTATTACGTAACTGTTATTAATGACATCGCATTATTTCTTAATGATTAGTATGCCGAGAAGTGATGCGCTATCTAACCCTGGAACAAGCAAAGTATTCCTTTACCTTGTTATGGGAAAAACCAATCCGAAAGCTATTGCCGATGAATTGGGAATTAAGCCTCCTCCAGTTATTCAGCAGTTGAGGCGGTTGCAGAATCTTGGATTGGTGGAACTTGGAATAAAAGAGGGTAAAATCCAGAATTATGATGTGTGCTGGCAGGAATTCTGTGATCGCTTTGCCAAGGAAGTCTCAACGGTGAAGCTTAATCCAGGTGATATTAGAATAGGTCTTTCTGAAGAAAATCAGAAAGTGGACAATGAGATAAAGTCACTGAAGGATAACAAGTATTTCCAAAAGTTTGTGAAATTATACCTGGAGAATTTCACTGTCACCAATCCTTCAAAATGGCCAACGATTGCTGAGATAATTGACAACGCGGGTTCTGTTATGCCTTTTTTGAAGAGTTTCAGGGGAGAGAAGCATTTTGATGATTCTGAAAAGCAGGATTTCCACGACAAGATGATGCTTTGGTATGAAAGAAGCACCAGTATTCAATCATGGATGCAGCTACACATGACAGATGCAATAAGAAGAACACTTGAATCTTGAAATGAAGTCTCCATTCTGATACGGTTCACTTTTCAACAGGGCAAATACAGTAAATACACCTAAGGTATTCCCGAATTACCGGTTTTCCAATTTTGAAAATCCAGGAATTTCTCCTAATCTTCACCTAAGGACTCCGGCATTAAATATGAAATTAGTGTCCTCGTCTTAAGGCTCGGTATTCTAGAAAAGACCAAATTTATAACAAATGGCATCCCTTTGCGGGCGCGGGGATAAAGATGATTAAAGAACTTTCTTGTGAGAAATTGTCAGGAAAATTGAAGCGAGAAAGGGTTGAGGCTTGCTTGAATTGTAAGAGGTTTGTTGTTTGTAATGAGATTGGCCAGTATGAAGTCTGCCCTCACTTTGAAGAGGTTGAAGGTGAGGCTTGGGTTATCAGAAAGCTTGGCTAATATCTTCATTTTCTAATTTATAATTTCTAATCTAGTTAAAATTTTAGAAAATTGATATTACATTTCTTGATTATATTATAAAATTAGAAAATAGAAAATCAATTTGAGCTTAGTAGCTTGTTATTGTTATGATAAGAAATTCTATAAAAAAGCAGGCAGAATATAGAGAATAGAAATTGGGAGTCTTTAGAATCCCAGAAGAGTGAGACCTTGAGTGAAAAAAGAGTAACTGATTTGATTAATCTTAAAATCATGAAGAAGACTGAGCAAATTTTTCCTGAAGAAACTCGAGTTCTTAGAGCAGGGACAAACTTCATGAGAAGACTAACAAAAACTTCAAAAAAGGCTTTACTAGATTTTGATAAACAACCACATCTGCGAGCAATCATGGAACTTTTTTGTAGAAATAGAAATCTGGCTCACTTCTCAATAGTTTGCTTGGTTAATGCTGGTTATGCAGAGACCAAAATATTGTCTCGAGCAGCATTCGAGAACTTCTTGTTGATGCGTCTATTCGCTATCAAACCTGTTCTCGCAAAATTATGGTTTTCAAATCCTGATGAGTTTAGAACTAAATGGCCTCAAAAGGAAATTCGGAAAGTTGTATTCTCGAAGAAGCCCGAATGGATAAGGAGTTATGACCAATTCTATTGGGTATTATGTGATTACACTCACCCTTCTTTTAAGGGGTGGTACGAGATTTTTAGGAGGGAAAAAGGTGGTGTTTTCATCAGTTCTAGACCTGAATTCAATGCAGATTATTCTTCTGAATGTATAGGTCTAATTTGTTTTATGATGATTCAGACTGTTAAAGTCTACACAGATCTCTTCAAGCAATGGATGGATGAAGAAACGATTAATGAAGCTAATAATTTAATGCCAAAAATTCATGAAATGGTCAGAAGGCATTTTGAAGTTCGCTTTTATAAAAAAGAGAAATTGCTGGAAAAGCGTTTAGACAAAATCTAATTATAAATTTTCATTTTCTATTTTGGATACCCCTTTAGAATTTAGAAATTCACCAAAAACGTAATATTAAAACTCAATAAATTGTCTCTAACATAATCTCAAGATTAAAAGGCGAGTAAGCATTGTGGAGCAGTAGAGACTTAGCTCTTGTTGTTCTGTTTCCAATTGTAAACGTCATTTACACCTATTTGTTTGGTCAATTAGGATGGATGTTACTAGGAGTGCCTGGCTCAAATATGGCTCTCATCATCGGAGGTGTGATAATAAATTCTGTTGCGTTGCTCATGTTTGAAGGCAGAAGATGGCGATTCTTCTTAATGCAATTTATTTTTGTTGTTCTAATTCTACCAACTAATCTGGTTGGAACACCATTTGACATTTTACCAAGATTACCTTCACTCATCAATGCAATTCATGCTGACATTTTATACAACAGCATTTACGGCTTTTTCAAAAATCGAAATCAGTTAAAATTGTGGGTAACTATTTGCCTTATCGAATTCTTTCTGGTAAATCCGCTTCTAACAGGAATTGCTTTCACTTTCCTGTTTCCCCCTGATTTTGTATCAACATTCATCACTGTAGTACTGCTACTGCTCCCAGTATCAATAGCTGAGAGTATTGTGGGGTCGTTGATCGGATTCAAACTCTACGAAAAGACAAAGAGAATTGGGTGAGGATAAAATTGAATTATTGTTTTTCTGGAACATATGCCTCCCCTACGTAGTCTCTAAAAAATATGCCATCAGTACCTGGTCCCTCATATTGAGATGATGGATGATAGAAGGTTACTCGAGCTTCAAGAGCATTAAACTCAATTTTGTTTCTATAACCAGTTTTATATAGAAACGCTAACCTTCCAGTTTTCACTTTTCCCACGCCTTCAAGCAAAAGACAGCAAGGAGGAAGAATATAATTTGGCTCTTTTATCACCAAAGGGACAGTCCAAACAGCAAAAAGAGTATTGCCATGCACTCGAACTTGAAATTCATCCTTGCTTAGGAGCTGGGCGTTCTTTTCAGCTGGTGTATCTGCAAAGATCCTTGAGAGGACTTTGGTTCCACTTGAATCATTACTAATTATAGCCGATGGTATGAATCCAGAATTAGAAGGTGAGCTTTCCGACATGTGAATAACTAGGCTATCATTGCCTCCATGAGTGGAATGATTATCCACATGCCAAGCATGAAGCATAATGTCAGGCAGATTGAAGTATCTAGGTGGATGAATAATTGCCTGTCCAGTACTAGCAAAAAGCATTGATTTATCTTTTGGGATTTCAGTTTTGGCTGTAGTGGCTTTGAGTATTTTGTTTAAAACATCTTTTTCTGTAAGTTTACCCGCTTTATTATCCTCTTCAATTTCAAATGTGAGTATCTTTCTGAAATTTCGCATTGCTGAACTTGAAGAATTATCATCATTTTGTGTTTCTTTAGGGAAAATAATTGATTCTATTGTAGCTGGAGATGGAATGCAAGCTTTCTCCCATATATTGTTTAGCATTAGCCATGTGCTTTCTATGTATTTTTTGTCGTTTGTATAGAAGAGATTCTCAAAGAAAGATAATGACGCTTCTGTACCTGTTTCTAAATGAGGGTGTTTGAATTGAAATAGGTGCTTCTTATCTATTATTGTTGTTTCCAGATAGCTGACTGGGATATGCTTTACTTGGCTTACGTTTAGGAGGTTTTGTGATGCTTCAAGATTTTTCTCATTTATTGGAGCCATGATCTTTGTTGATACCGTTTTATCGTTGAGAATACTTAATTCAGTGATTTGTTTAGAGAGTTTGATGAGTCCTTCTGAAGAAGTGACTATTATTATCTCGTTTTGGGCATTAGCTAGGAGTTTGTCGTATTTTCTCTTTGCTCTTTCAGAATCTCTGATTAATGTGATGGAGGGTGGGAGCTTTCCAGTTTCAATCTGGTTCATTTTTTCTTCAACAGTTGTTGAATTTTGCCACATGTTGTCAAAAACATTTGAGAAAGCTTGGATTAGAGATTTACAATTTGTGCATAGACATGTTTCTTGATCACTTCTTGTGATGAAAAAAATGAGTTCTCGGCTGTCTCTAATTACAAGTCTAGGACATGCTGTTAGACCTTCCGGATTTCTTGCTCTGAACTTTATTTTGTTGCCGAGTTTGTTTTTTAATAGTTTTAATGCTTTAAGATTTTGGTTGGATACTTCAGTGAGGACAAGTAGCCTTTGCTTTGATTGTTTTTGAGTTGCCTGTGCTAAGTCAAAGATTCCAAATTGTTCTCCTCTCACTAAATCTGCAACTGTTAAAATTGCTGAAAACTGATTTTTTGTCTCTTTTATCATCTGGGATATTTTGTGAACAATCTTCTTGGTTCCTTCTATAACTGTAAACTTTTCTAATTGAGATTGAAGGGTGATTCTGTTAATATTATTCCAATCTTCCAACAAGTCTTCTTTTTTTCTCTCTATCGATGCAACTTCTTCACGTTTTGTCTGGATAAATGAACTCAATACTCTTTCCAATGGAACGGCAACATAACGGGTCGGGAATTCAAGTGTTGTTTCTACTAATCCTTTCTCTTGGAGACTTGTTAAGAGTCGATATATTTGTCCCTTATTTTTTTTCATTTGTTTGGAAATCTGTCCTGTCTTAAGTGCCCATCTTTTAGCCAAAAAAAGATAAACTTCAGCCTCTTGTTTTGTTACTCCAAACTTTTCAAGAGTGGTCTTTAATGCTTTTTCAGTCAATTAAGCACCTCTACAGTGGGTACATACATTTGCACCCACCCCAATTTTATGTAAGCATAACGCCTTAACTATTTTTCGATGGCTCAAAAAGCTTTAGAGAATTCAAGTTGAAGGGAGGTGAAAAAAGTGAATAGAAAAGTGATTTTTTCGATCTGCATAATGTTATTGGGTATAATTTTGTCCATAGGATTTGCTTTTGCATCTCAACCTACTGAAGTTGAACTGGTTATGTTTCTAAACGCAGAGATTATATCAGCTGAACCTGTTGGTAATAATGTAATTTCAGAGCGTGTGCTAGTAGGTTCCTTCACTGCGGGTCCAGTTGAAGGAGACGTTGAAAGAGAAATTAGGGTAGTAATACACGATAACGGGAAAATAACTGTTCAAAACATTATTTATGTTGAAAATGCTGTCATTACTCTGGATGGGATAGTCGCTGAAGGCTCTTTTGTAATGAAAGTCATGGGCATGGTTGGAAACGCTAAATGGACAATAATTAGCAGTGACTTGACTGTGGATGGTGAACCAGTGAATTTGCATGGACAAGGAACTGCAACAGTAACAGCATTCATTCCAGTTGATGCAACACATTATAATATTGAAAACACATTGACAGGACAACTTAATCTTACTCCCTGACCCCGCAACAACATACAAGAAACGCTACTGCATTTACTTTCCTCTTTTCTTATTTCATAAATAAAAATTAACACGCAGATAAAAATTATAGATGTCGGATAAAATCATCCATCCCAACAAACCCGCCTATATTCGATCTGAATGATAAGTGAGAGACAAAATAATGAGTTTGGAACGAGTAATAAAAGCCCTAATAAACCTTGGATTACCCAGAGAAGATGCTGAAATCTACGTTTATCTTACAAAGAATGGCCCTCTTAGTGAAATAATATTGGCGAAAAAACTTAAAATTAAAAAGAGTCAACTCGCTCGAACTCTGAAGAACTTAAAAGATAAAGAAATAATACGAACTGTTGACAGAACTTCAGCAGAACTCTGTGCCATTCCTTTTGAAGAAACATTGAATTTGCTATTAGAAGTCAGCAAACAACAAAATCTTGCTCTTCAAGAAGCTAAGGAAGATCTTCTTTCTAGCTGGCGAAGCATCATCAAGAAAAACTCGAATAACAGTTAAACTGATTGAATCAGAAGGAGCCTCAACTATGCTTTGAATCTCCGTTTTTTCTAAATTCTATTTTCTAATTAAAGCAATTTTTTAGAAATTTAATTCTAGTTTTGGTACCTAGTTAGAATTTAGAAATTAGAAAACCAGAATTTTCTTCTAACTTGGAAAATATTGAAAATTGTAAATTTAGGAAATTAGTGTCCATTCAAAAGACCAGATTTAAGACAGAGAACTTGCCTTCACTTGCGCGCGGATGCAAAGGCAATGACAACAAAAGGTAACGTAGTTTTATATTTGGATAAAGAACTCGTTGAAAAATCGAAATCTCTCGGCTTTAATCTTAGTAAGACGTTTGAAAACCACTTGAAACACCTAATCACACAATTCTCAACTGTTAATTCAAAAAATAACTCTGATTCAACAAGCAATAATGGAAACTGGTGGGCCGGACCGGATTCGGACCGGCGACCTTCTGCACGTCAAGCAGATGTCCTAACCAGGCTAGACGACCGGCCCACTTGTGTTTTTGCAGTGACAAAGTTTCGGTGTTCGGGTTATTTATGGGTTTTGCGCGCTGGGCATGTCTAGTTGTATTTTGTATCTTGTTTAGTTCGATTTGAGAATATGTCGTGGTTCGCAGTTGAATTCTTAAAGAGGTTCCGCTTAATAGAAGACAGTTCGAGAAGGGGAAGGAGAAGGCGCATATGCTTAGAATTCGGGCGGTTCCCAGCCTGTCACTTATCCTGATGGGCTCTATGGATTGGTTGACAACAATCATTGGGATAGTGTACTTTGGGGCTGTCGAGGGTAACCCGTTCATTGCGGGCATAACTCAAACAAGCCTGCCAGTTTTCACAGCGATAAAGCTTTCCTCGACTATAATGGTGGCTTTGCTGTTCTATAAGGCAGAGAAAACCTTGCTGGGAACGCCCGACAAGAGCACGCGGGCATTCAAATTCGCCCGAATAGTGCTCCGAGTCGCATACGTCGTAGCCACCGTTGTTCTTCTGTTTGCGGTCCTGAACAACCTCATTGTCGTCGTCAGCGCCCTCTAACGCGGGAAAACCGAACCCTTTTATTTTTCTTCAGAGCTTTTCTGCTTTACATAGACAATAGTTGGGGCACACATTGCAAGTCGACTTTAAACCACTAATCGTCTCGCTAATTCTAAACGGCCAAGCGGAGAAAGCCCTTGACCTGCTCTCAGAGAACTATAAGGTGAGCACGCCGAAGCTGAAAGTGGGCTTGCCTAAAGGGCATAAGGCGAAGGCTTTTGGCTGCTACACAACCAAAGACGCTACGATATCCGTGCTCAACAGTGACGTAATATTGAACCCCTTCGTTATCCTCCACGAATTTTACCATCACTTGCGCACGTCGATAGATAAAAAACACAAGGGCACAGAAAAAAACGCTGACAAGTTCGCCCGAGAATTCATTGAAGCCTACAAGTCGTTAAGCAACCCACAAAGCTGAAACGCGCGTACACCTGTTTACTCATCTGTTACTTGGACCTGCAGTTTTTCACCGTTCGAGTCGTAAACGGCAACGTTCTGTATGCTGGTGAAGGGGAAGCCCACTATCATGAGTACACGACCGAAAAAGTGGTTGAGGTCTACACTTGACGGTTTTATGTTCCCTGAAGGGTGTGAATGAACGGTGCCGACGACTGAGAAATCCATAGGCAACATATGAAGCGGAAGATTGACAAAGCTGTACCCGTGTATAGCCAACGGCGGAACAACAAGGTCTGACACGCGGATTTTGTTCTTGCTTTTTTTGCCGCGGAGAAGCAGAAACGTTTCTTTCGGGTAAAGCCGCTTTGCCCCTTCAAAAATCGAGTCCAGCAGTTCCCCGCTCATCGAGACCGTCAGGTTTTTTCCCATGTGAACGCCCAATGTCGCGGCGATTAATTACCTTTACTGAATACGATTTTGTTGAGGGACGGAAAACAGAAATAAACAGGAAACCCCAATTAGACAGAAGAGCCGGGATGGCAGAGTGGATAACGCGCGGGCCTTGAGAGCCCGTGGACCTTCAGGTCCGCATGGGTTCGAATCCCATTCCCGGCGCCACTTCTTTAAGGCTTTTTTTAGTATAATTTAACAAAAAAATGGCTTTTATAAGGTTAGAAATGAATTATAACGGTTTTTAGGGTCTAAAAACGATTAATCTCCTTGATTTTTTGTTATTAAGCTGTTAGAACGAGAGGTTTAAGCACAAATGTTATATTCACCCTGTTATAGAAGACTTCCAAGAGGGGGAAAAATGAGGACGAAAGTCTTAGCAATATGTCTTCTGTTAATTTTAACTTTTGTATCTGTTGGATTCGTGGCAACTACTAAAGCTGATGTTGGTGAGGGAGAATGGTTCATAAGCTACACCGTTGAAGACCCGAATACGGGGGAGCTCCTTGTGGACGTAGATTTTGAAGCTGATGAAGAAAGAATACTGGGTTCGATATTCGGGGGTTCAGAGTTGGAAATAACATTCACGGTTGACGTGGGCGTCACTTCACCTAACACCCTTCTAAAACTAAAAACTGCAATGGCGCACTCCAACCTCGAAGACACATACTGGGAACTTGTCTCCCAAGAGTATGAGCTTACCGCCTACAACCCTAATTCACAAGACGTACAATTCTATCAGGTTAAGGGCGAACTAACCATGAAGCTGTACGGTAGGGTTCCACAAAACATCGCGCAAGAAATACCCGTGGATTATCGTGTAGTTACCCTGTACGGTCCAGCCGGCGAAACTTTAGACTTAATCGAAGTGAAGGTCGTAACCGCTGAGACGAGCGAGTACGAAACCCTTTTCTCGGAAAAAGAAGACGAATTGCTGTCTCTTAAGGAAAGCGGAGTAGACCCGGGATACCTAGAGCTCTACGAAAATATTCTCAACGAATCCAGAGTTCAAGCCGACGATGGTTACGTTGAAGCCGCAATCGGTATGTTGAATACGCTAGACGTCGACGATGTGCCTGCCTATTCCACTGTGGAAGGACTCTTCTTACCAGTGGTGGGAGCCCTAGTAGCTATTGTAGTCGTGTTAGGAATAATGTTCCTACGGGGAAGAGGCAAAATACAGTATGTAACGATGGTTCTCGAAGACCAAATCAGAGACTTGGAAGGGTTAACGTTGCGGGCGTCAAGGGTTGACCGAACTATTTCAACAAGCTTGGAAAGCGTTAAAGACAGGCTAAAAAGTATAGTTGGGATGTGAGAAGCCACGAGGATATATCAAAACAGCGTACAGTTAATAGGACTAGGTTCAGCAGGAACAAACATCGTAGAAACTTTCTTGAAAAACGAGCGAACTATGGAATTGTTAAAAGGTGACATCACACGGCTTTCCCTTTTAGCAATTGACATAGCCGACCCTGAGATTAGGGCGCTGCAGGAAAGCTACGACAAAATTGCGGAGTCAATGATTAAAGCGGGGATACCAGCCGAAAGGCTGCGGCTCATCGCGCAGTCAGTAAAGTTTCCAACTGCCGAAGCAATGTTTGATTTCATTAACCAAAAATACAATGAATACCTCGTTAAAGAAGGCGCCACGCTTAACTTTCACCCATGGCTGGACTCAACAATGGCCATACCTCCTATGGCGGGAGGCGCGGGCAGAAGACGAGCCCTAGCCAAAGCGATATACGCACTTAACTACTATCAACTTGGCATAATCAGAAACTTTGTAAACTCATTCAAGGAACAAGCGCTCTCGTCAATAATCACCCCAACGGTGATCGTGATATACGGCTTAGGCGGGGGCACTGGAAGCGGCGTATTTTTCGATTTCACTCGGCACCTGCGGAAAGTTCTAGGCTCAGGCGTGCCAATCATAGCTTTTGTTATAGCTCCATGCAGCGGAGATGACCCCCCAGCAAAGGGTTGCTCAGCTTTTATGGCAATGAACGAGCTTTCTCTGCTTTTGAACAGGGAGTATAATGAGTACGTCACAGACAACTTCGGTGAATGCTACCGTAACCCTCTGAACGCGCTAATTTACTTGCCACTGCTGCCTGCATACACCAAGGTAGGCAACATCATAGCTGCCCGAAGAGAAATGGATGAAATGATTGTAGACATGCTCTATGTCCTGATGGACTTCGACTTGGCTGACCTGTTAGGCGGAATAGGCACAGAAGTTGGGCTCACAGAGAACTACGTTCACACTTTAGGCATGGTAAAAGTAGTTTACCCAATTGACAAGTACATTGACGCCTTCAAAGTAGACTATGAAAAGAAACAAATGCTGTATGAGCTTAGAAAGGAAAAACTCGACATCTTAAACCACATTAACAATATACTTGAGGGCAACAATGAAGAAACACGTAAGCTCTACAAAAACTACCTCATAAAAAGCGGCACTTACGACGAAGAAAAGTTTGAAGAGAAAATCAAAGGCATAATCTACAGCAATCCACGGCTTGAAGAAAACTTGGCGTTACACGTTAAGGGCATAGAGCTTCAAGCAAAAAGCTGGATAAGAGAGCTGATGGGGTACCTAATAACAACCCAAATGATGGGCAAGATTGGGCCGATAGAAGAAGCCATAATCAACTTGACGCTTCACAAGAAAGGATCCAGAAGACGAGACAACCTAGAAAGCCTGCTTACAAACTTCTCGAAAACATACCTTGATTTCCCCGAAAGCAAAGCCTCAATCTTTGAGCGTCTGGCGCAGCTGATTCCAAGCTCGCAAGTCTTCACGGTAAGGCAGAAAAAGATTCTGGAGGACTTCATGAATCTCGCAGAACTCGCAGACAAGTCGCTTAAAATCCTCAGGTTCTACGATGAAACAAGGTATTTCGTTGAAGCCCTGATCAGGTACTACGAGGCTCTTCCCGACTCCAAGGCTGAACTGCAAGATTTAAAGAGCATCCACTCAGAATTGGCAACGCTGTACCTCTTAGTACAGTTAATGCTTAGAACGCCCTTTGACGAAGCAAAAATCATAGACGAATACCTAACCTACCTAAACGAAATCATAAAGCGGTACATCGACAAAAAAGGCGTTGTCGACTGCGAACTGCTGAGAATAGAAGAGATGATTAAAAGGAAAGAATTCGATAGGGCAAAGCAACAACGCGAGGTTAAAAAGCTTCTCAGCATGAAAAAGTACGCTAGAGAACAGCTTAGAAACATCGAGAGGGACATAAAAAGAATCCAAGAAGAACACGCTTTCGTCTGTTACGACTTGGAAAAAGTGGAAAGCATCATCAGCCTGTATGACCAGCTAGCCAAAAAAATTGAAGTCACTTCGAATTACCACAAGAGACTGAACAAGATTGTGGACTTGTACACTGAATATGAGCAGAGGATTACTGAGATAACCCAGCCGAAGGCCTACTACGAAAAATCAGCCGAGATTACTGAGACAGAAAGAATTAAAATTATCTTCAAAATCTTAACTGAGCAGGAAGAGACGCTTACTGAAAAGAAAATAATCAAAGACGTACTGGATATGCAGCACTACAAGGATTACATAAAGAGCCTAGTACGAGTCTTCAAGACGCCAAGCGTCATGGGCTTCAAGCCAACCTACAAATCAGATTACATCTGGGTAACCGTAGAGGCTCCTCCGAAACTGTGGAGCGAAGACCTCTCACAAGAGCTATACACCGCGCTAGCCGCATACGTCACCAGCGAAGTGTCAAGAACAATAACGGTGCGCGTAATTGAATCCCGAGAACCATGGGTAACACGCGTTCTAGTCGTAGGCGGCAGAGGAAAACCAGAACATCTTGAAGCATACGATGAAATGCAACTGCTATATAGCAAGTCAAACGACTTCGAAAGGCATCTCTCCCGCTCCTACCTTCTCGAGCACGGCGTCGCAGCAACACAAATCGTAAATAAGGTAAAGAACGGGTATCAAGCGCCGAAAAAAGAAGCCGCCGGTAAAGCGTAGCCCCCTCAAACAGTTCCTAAACTCTTGGCGATAACTCGCCATTCATCCTCTTTTATTGAACCCTTTTTCACTACAAAACTCTTAATTTCCTTCACTTTTTTCTCCATAGCCTTGAACATTTCAGTCGTGTCAAAGCCTCCGACAAACATCACTAAGTCCACGCGGTCATTAGCATCTTCCACGTATACGGGTTCACTTATGAAGGCAGTTTGAAGACTAGCTTTTCCTTTAAACCAGTCCGCTATTTCCAACTCAATTTTCCCCTTAAACAGTTTCTCTTTAAGCTGAAGGGGCAGCCTCAAGAGAACATAAACCACCGACGCGCTCGCCAAGTCAAACTTCAGAAGCGGTCTAGACAACGCGGACTCCAGCATGTTTTTAATGGAGCCATACATGCTGAAGCTGGCTCCTGTAGCGGACAGCACCGTGTACATTCTAACGTCAAACGCCCTAGACAGCTCAGAGAGTTCTTGAACAAACGTTTCCTTAGCCGATACCATCTCCAGCAGATAATTGAAAAACACGTTGCCTTTAAGCACCGCACCTTTTCTATCAACTCCCACATAGTTTTCGAGTTGATCCCTGTCTAAAAGCAAAAGAGAAGCAAAACCTTTTGACACGCACATTCCAACAGATGAAAAAGCGTTGAAGTGCACGTCGGACACCTGCATTTTGGAAGGTAAAACGCCTAAGGCTACAGTGTTCGTGTTCCACTCTTTGAACTGCGAAATCAAAGCTGGCAACAAACCGCTGCCGACGCCATCCCATAAAGATGACACTATTAAAGCTCCACGCAAACTGTCAATAGGCTTATCCTTTAAACGAGCAATAAGCGCACCGTCATTAGTAATGGCAGGTAAGACTTGAAACCAAAAATGCGTGTCAATTTTGAGGTCTAAACCTAAAATGCTTTCGGGGTTAAGCATGGACTGGCCCCATCCAGCAATGTCTTCGCTGGACTTGTCAATAAATATGGGCAAAGGCTCATCCTTCTTCTCAGCCAAAGACCCTCCCAAAAGAATCTTTATCGGATACTCCCCAACGCAGATTATAGCGGGCTTATTAAACGTCGGCTTCAGAGGTTCAACGGTTTCTTCTGGTTTTTCAACAGAATCGAAACTAGATTCGGTTTTACTATTCCCCTCTTTAACCATTTCAGGTTTTCACGGTAAACCTTAAGAATACTTTGACAAGATAAGGTTTTAGGTTCGTCATTTACAGTCGGGGGAGAACTGCTCAGAGTGGGAATTTGGGACTGGCTAAAAGGAAATCCGGAAAAGAAATACCAAGAACGGTTTCCTGAACGCAAAAAACCAAGCGAACCCCCCGCCGAAGAGCCAGAAGAACAAACACCTGCACCTGAACCGGACGAGACAGGTGAATCGACTCCTGAGCCTTCAAGTGAAGAACCCGTTGAACCGACCTCTGAGGATGCAGATGAAACGGCGGAAGAACTGGCTACAGAAACCCCTACTGAAGCGCCAGAAGAACCATCTCTCGAGCCTCCAACTGAAGAGGCAGAAGAACAAACTTCTGAGTCTCCAACTGAAGAGGTAGAACCACAAGCTCCGGAGGCTGTAGCTGACGAGATGAGTGAGCCATCTGCCGAGCCTCCAACTGAAGAGCTTGACGAACAACCTCCTGAGCCTAAACCTGAATCGCCAGAAGAGCAGCCTTCTGAGCCTGTAGCTGAGGAGACGCGTGAACCAGTTTCTGAGCCTCTGCCTGAAGAGCCAGAGGCGCCTCTTGAGCATGTGGGTGAAGAGTCTGGAGAGTTGGCTCCAGAAATTCCCGTTGAAAAGACAGAAAAACAGGTTCCGAAGCCGTCTAAATTTGGGATTCTTGGTTCGTTTACCAAGCGGAAGCCGAAAAAGAAAACGGCAGAGAAAGAAAGCAAGCCAGAACCAGAATTTCTTAAAATCCTGATTTTGCCGATTACACTTGCCAGCATGCTTTTAGGGCTATCGATAATGCCGCTTTTTCCGCAACCTTTGCCGGCGATTTTGGCGTTTCTGATAGCGTTTCTCACGTACAAGAAACCCATTTTAGGGATGCCTATAGGCGGCTTGACCATTGGACTTGGGTTAATGTATAACTTGGCTAAGATGGATTTCATTTCGATGTTAGGCGAGCCTGGAACCCGTCAGGCGGTGGTTTTTCTTTTTCTCTTTCTGTTCACTGTTCTTCCAATAATTTTCCGCAGCCGTAAAGCCGTTCTATCCATTAACCTGGGAATAATCGCGGCGATTTCGCTTTTCTTCAGCCAAACCTACTTCCTTGCCATACCTTTAATCTTCACGGCTATCGTACTTTTCAAAAAAACCTCTTTTCTGACTGCCGTATACTACTTGCTAATTTCAGTGCCCCTTCAAGTGATGCAGTACTTGAACTTGGTCATGCCAATAGAAAGGTGGGATTGGTGGATTGAAGCCGGCACTAGTCCACCTGTTTATGTTCCTTTAACAGAAGTCTTCGCAAGTGTTCAAGAATCAATGCTGCAATTCAGATTGTATGATACATCCCTAGTCGTGAACGCCATAAGTGACCAAATGACGACTAACCCTCCAGAACTTCCACACACCGTACTTGAGATGCTTAGTCACTATTTCGACTCGCTGCCTGGAATAATCATGTTCTTGTTTATGGTGATTGGTATAGTTTTGGCGTTCGTGTTCTTGATGCGCATGTTCTTTAAACAGAGCAATCTCTCTCACGCCGAGAGGATTCTCCCCACCCTTACGGCAACCGTTGGAGTGGCAGTGTTCTTCATATTGGCAAGCGCTCTTCAGGGTCCATTAGCGTTCAGAGTTGACATTAACGCTGCACAGATGTCAATTGCCACTTTTGCAACCCTCCTCTTCACGTTGCCCACAGTTCTGATGGATTACACTCCTAAAGAAAGGGCATCAGTCGAAATGATTAGGGAAAAAGCTAGGGAGATCAAAGAGAAGCTTCTAATTTCTGAGGAAGAAGTGGCAGAAGTCAGGAACAATCTTCCGATATCCTGTGGTCCTTTTGAAGTTAAGCTGACGATGGTTAACGACAGGCTCAACGAGATACTCAGCAAGACCGTGCTGCGGCTGGATGACGCATCAGAAATTGACAAGATATTCAGTGACCTAGATAGTTTAAGCGGCGACCTTGACGCTTTAATGTTCGAACTGGAAGGTGCGGTTGGCGAGTATCAAGTATTTGTCAACTGTGAATACTCGAAATGGATTGGAACATTCAAGGATATAGGGTTAGAACCACGGGTTACTGCAAAAACAGATTTTCAACAAGCCGCGCCTCTGAGAACGAGAATAGACCAAATTAAAGAAGTCTTGGAGGCTGGGCGCATTCTCGCCAACGAGGTCATCAAAATCGCCGAGCAGGCTTATGATGTAATAAGGTCTTTTTATGACCCTAGTCTTCCCGAAGAAAACCAGTCGATAGCTTTCGCGAAGAAGAGACTCGCCGAAAAAGCAACTCCTTGGATAGCATTAGACGCGCTTTTCAGCGCTCTCACTAACTGGAGCAAACATTACAAAGTTCAAATTTCCAAGTCAGTCAGTCACCTTCAGCGCTCATTAGCGGCTATTGCTGATTTACGCGTTAACAACGGAAAATTAATGCAGGTTTTAGGCGAGGACTTTCCGAAAATGATGGAAAACGTTGAAAAAGCTGAGAGCCTGAAACTTGCCGTCGAAAAAAGGGCGCTCAACGCCATTATCGTTATTGCAATAAAAGACGTATTCCAATCCGCGTTGATTGTCGCCCGAGATGTGCTGTCGATTCTTTATGAAAAATTGAAGAACACGGAGAAAGCTATCGAATTGCTATCGCCCTCAGAGGACTTCTTGTGGGAGAAAAACGACGCGTTAATTAAACGCATGGATGTTGCGATGCAATTAACATCAGAATCATCAAATGTCCGGCTTGGCGAAGTGCTGGAGAATCTCCCCAAGTTCTTGTCTTACGTGGACGAATGTGTTGAAACAACATCAGTTTACCGTGACATGGAAGAGCTCTTGCTGAACTATCCCGTAGCGGAAGTAGTCGTTGAAAACCTATTCAGCGAAAAGACAAGCGTCTCAGCCAAAGACCTACCGTTTGAACCTAAATACGCAGAAGAGTACCTCAAGCTGTTCTACAGCCAAAAGTTCCGCGAGTTCTCCCTTGACAGAGCAAACATGCTACTCACAAAGAAAAAGTGAAAACCTGCAAAGTTTCCTCTTTCTACAGTGTTAGGGAATTAACGGTAGCTGGTTTACCACGGGGTCGATGAAATTGAAAACTATTTGCGGGTAGAAACCAAGAATTATTATGGCAGCTACGAGGATGAAAATGGGAACCAGAATTCTTTTGGGTTCTTTTATCACGATTTCATCCTTTGGGTCTCTTGCATACATGTAATTTACCAACCTTAGCAAGTATGCGACTTGAAGAACGCTTGTCAGAACGCCTACGACTGCCAGCCAACTCATATTCGCTTGTATCGCCGCGGTGAATACCAAGTATTTAGCCATGAAGCCGCCTAGAGGCGGGACTCCCGCGAAAGAGAGCGCAGCTATCACCAAAGCTATACTAACAAGCGGCATCTTCTTACCCAGTCCAGAAAAGTCTTCCAGAGTTCTGAAGCCATAGCGGCTAGCGACGCCTACCGCCATGAAAGAAAGCGCGGTGGTGATTCCGCCCATGAGGAAGAAGTAGAGGTTACCTGTTAATCCCAGGGCGGTGACGCTGGTTATGCCCACAAGATTATAGCCGACATCCGCCACACAAATGTTCGCTATCAACCGCTTCACGTTATCTTGAATCAGCGCGAACAAGTTGCCCACAATCATGGTTAATGCTGCCATGACCGCTAGCATGAACGTCCAGTTAAGCACGTCGGGCGGCGTAAGAATGAATATGAGGACTCTTATCAGGACATAATAGCTTCCTTGGTCTATCAAAGCGGAGAGAAATGCTGCTGAAGAAGACGGTGACGCAGCGTAGGCGTCGGGTAGCCAGAAGTGGAAGGGGACAATTGCCGCTTCAATCGCGTAACCTGACGCTATCAAAATGAAAGCTATTACGAGCAGTTGCTTGTCCGCTAATGTCATCAAAGCTTCGCGTACAGCCCAGAAGTTCAAGCTACCTGTCAAACCGTAAACTATAGAGAGTCCAAAGACGATAAAGGCTGAAGCAATAATTATCATAACCAAATACTTCAGCGTGGAATTCAGGGACACAGGGTCTTTCTTGTAAATCATAAGGAAACTGGAGCCTGCTGCCGCTGCTTCCCAAAAAATGAACAGTGTTAAAAGGTCTCCAGCAAATACTGCGCCCATCAAGGCCGCGGTTAGCACCAGCATGATTGCAAAATATCTTTCTGAAGGTCTCTTGCTCGAGTCCACATAGAACACGCTGTAGACCAAGATAATCGCGCTGACCGCGACGAACATTATCGCCATGTAAACTGAAATCCCGTCTATCATGAAACCGCTGGAAAACTCAGATAGCGGCGTGTCCGACAATGTAACGCTGAGAAACGGCAGCGGTGATTCCAGACTGTAATACTGCAATGCCAAGTTAGCTACGGCGGCTCCCGAGACCAGGAAGGCTGTTGCGAACCAAGCCAGAGCCAATGCAGTTCGATGCTGAGTTTTACGAATTACTCTGAAAACTGGAATAGTCAAAACTGCGAAAGTAACCAAACTGATTATTGGTAAAACAACATCCAAGATATCGACCATTAGTGAACACGCCTCAAAGAAACTGTACAGTGTTAATCAAATCTATGAAGAATGTGGGCCAGATGCCGAGAACGATTACAAAGACCACTAAGATAGCCATTGCCGCTTTCATGTAGATGGGTACGTCTACGATTTTCTTTTCGCCTTCGGTTTTTGGCTTTCCCAAGAAAACGTGAGACAGGTACCTCAGCGAGTAAGCAAGCGAGAGGACTGTGGCTATTAGCATGAGAGCAGTTGGCAAAAGGAAAAAGCCGTCACCACTAATCACTTCAAACGCGCCTACGAATATCAGAAACTCACTGATGAAGCACGCGAACGGAGGCGTCCCAGCTATGCTCAACGCTGCTATGGTTGACGAAACGGCAGTAAACGGCATTTTTCCAGCGAGCCCGCCCATCTCTCGGATATCTCTGACTTCAGTCTGGTGCATGATTGCCCCTGCTGAAAGGAAGAGCAGCCCTTTGCTTACTGCATGGGTTACGAGGTGAAGCACCGTTCCCGTTATAGCTGCCGTAATCACCACTACCCCAGCACCTAACGAGGAAGGAAAGAGCGAGAGACCAAACAGAACGTAGCCCATATGGGCGATACTGGAGTAAGCAATTATCCGTTTTATGTCGGTTTCAACCAGCGCGATGAGCGAACCGAAAAACGCGGATAATACTCCGAAAATGGCTAAACCGTGCACAAAGTCGGTTCCAAAAGCCGTGTCCATAACGGCTGGAAAAACTGTTCCCAGCGACAAGCGCAGAATAGCGTAAGCGCCAGCGCTGATTATGACTCCGCTTAAAAGCGCGGACATGGGGGAGGGGGCTTCAGAGTGCGCGTCAGGCAGCCACATGTGAACTGGAACAACAGCCATTTTTACGGCGAAACCTGCGGTTAGAGAAAGCAGTATCCACCGCACAAGGTCTGGGCTAACTGACATTAACGATTGTTGCGCTAGGAACATGTCAGTGGCTCCTGTGAACATGTAGATGGCGCCTATACCCAAGAGCACGAAGACTGCTCCTGCATGCGTGAATATGAAGAATTTGAATGCTGCTCGAAAAGGTGACCTGTAACCCCAGCCGCCTATGATGAAGTATGCTGGGACAAGCATCAGTTCCCAACAGAAGTAGAAAAGCAGAATGTTGGAAGTTATGAAGACGCCGACGAGACCTAACGAAAGCATCGTCAAAAGAGTGTAGTAAACGGCTAGATTCTTTTTGCCTTCCATATAGTCAATCGAGAACAGCGCCGCTACCACGATGAGAACTGAAGTGATTATCGCCAAGGATAAGCTGATGCCATCCACAAAAAGCGTGAACTCCGATTCCAATATCGAAATCCACGCGTAAGGTTCTACATACACGTGGTCCGAGCTATTGAGGACCTCAGGGACAGTTGTTAAAAGCAGTCCTGTGTTGGCAAGTGCAATTAAAGCAACTACGATTGCTGCGGCTCGTGGAGATTTTTTTCCCGTCAAGTAGACAATTGGAATGCCCAGTGTGGGCAGAAGGAACACTAACAAGAGAGCTACCATTTTCTATATCCCTACCGTGAGTATTATCAGAAGCAAAATCAATATGAAACCAAGCAACGCAGCGGCTATGTAATGCTGCAGAGAGGATGAAGGCACATTCTTCATGCGTGACGCGCCTTGCATTGTCCGATGCGCTATTATGCTTAACAGGTCATCCGCTAACACATCAAGATACTTTTTGACTCCATGGGCTACTTTGATAACTGCGTTAGCTATAGCTTGAGGCAGATTTCCAGAGTAAGACGCATCCAAATTTCGGACGCGACCCGCAAAACTCACGATGCCTCTGGCGGGTACGACTACATTATCCATTACGACTTCGTTTGCACGGCGGACTCCACTAGACAAGGTTGTTATGCCTCTGCCTGTAATCCTCTCGTAAACATCATCGAAGAAGTAACCATGCTTCAAGACAGACATCAAAGGATTTGAGCTGCTTCTGAATCTCATCATAACTCCTGACTGTTTGTAGTAAGTTAAATATATAATTAAGCCAGCCGGAACCAGAATGGCGAAGAAAATCGGCGTTTCTAAGCTGAAAAACGAACCCAGTAGACTCACTTCAGCATTAACATGCATAAAGCCAATCAGCCAAGGTCCAACGAAGCCCCAAGCAACACATAACCCAGCCAGTATTGCCGCGGGGTACAGCATCAGTTTCGGCGCTTCATGCGGGTGAAGCTTCTTCAAATGCTCCGACTCCTCACCCATGAAAACAAGTTTCATGAAACGAAGACTGTACATGAAAGTGAGAGCCGTGGTAATGTAAATCAAAACCACCTGCAAAAGATTACCCGTTTCCGTCAAGCTGGTGATTATCATGCCTTTGCTGAAAAAGGCAGCGAAAGGAGGTAACCCGCTGGTGGTTAAAATCATTATTATGCTCAACGCAAAGGTTATTGGCATCGCTTTTTTTAAGCCTCCCATCAACCTCATGTCGCGGGTTCCAAGCGCGTGGATTATGCCTCCTGCCAAGAGGAAGCCCAAGCCTTCAAAGAAAGCGTGGCTCATCATGTGGAATAAACTGGCGAACCAGCCTAAAGACGAGTGAAGTGAGACAGTGCCTAAAGACGCCATCATAAAGCCCAGCTGGCTAATCGTCGAGTAAGCAAGCACGCCTTTGATGTCAGGCGTGTACAAAGCCAATGTTGCACCCAAAAAAGCGGTTAAAACTCCAATCCAAGCCACTGCAGGCAGCCACATGGGAAGAGCAAAAGCCAAAGGACCTAAAATCAGAATCAACCTAGCAATCAAGTATATGCCTGCTTTAACCATGGTTGCCGCGTGCAACAGCGCGCTTACAGAAGTTGGGGCTTCCATGGCGCTATATAACCAAGTATGCAGAGGAAGCTGAGCAGACTTGGCGATAGCTCCGCCCAGTGTTAGAAAAGCTATGGCGGTCAGAATCTCCACGGGTATTGTTGATATGTTATCAATTGCGTATCTGAATGAAAACGAGCCTAAGTACGCGTAAATAAGCCCGATGGCTGCTAGTAGGCTTACGTCACCTATACGCGTCATCAGGAAAACTTTGGCGCCTGCGCGAATGGATTCGGGGCGGTGGTACCAGAAGGAAATAAGCGAGTAAGAGCAGAGTCCCACCATCTCCCAGAAGATGAACATTTGAAGGAAGTTGTCTGAGACGACGAGTCCAATCATTGAGCCTATGAAGAGCAGCAGTAAGAAGTAGTAGCGTGTTAGTCCTTCTTCTTCCTTCATGTAACTTTGAGAGTAAATGGCTATTATCAAGCCGAAGAAGGCTACTAGAACCGCGAACAAGACGCTGAGGGGGTCAATGAAGACGCCGGCGGTTATGCCTGCAGACGGCATCCAATCGGCTGACGCGGTTATTGCTTCTTCGACGCCAAACAAGGCGGGAACCAGAGAGAACGCTAATATCGCTGTTATTAAGCTTATTATCAAGACAAAGTAGTTTCTTGCTTTTTCACTGAAATGAGCAATTAACGGCACAAACAAGCTGGAAATTAGGGGCAGTATCCAAACAAGCCATGATGAAACATCAGATAGCATTATGCTTCAACCTCGTCTTTTTTGTTTTCTTCATTTTTCACTAAGTCGCTGATGTCGCTTGTTCCATATTTTTTGTGGACTATCACCAGCAACGCCAAGATTACGCCGCTTACGCAAGTGTCCGTAGCGAAAGCCAAAACCAAGAAGGCTTCTCCTAAACCCTTACCTAGGGAAGGTACAAGCATAACAAAGTTCATTGTGGCGGCTGTTGCGATTAATTCAACGGACACAAACACTTTCAACAAGTCACGTTTAGTCAATAAACCGTAAATGCCAATCGCAAGCAAAACTAATGATAAAATGACGTAATCCATTACTTTCCACCTTTCCTCTTCTCATGCAGAATTATGACGATGCCTAAGGCTACGGTCATTATAACGAAGCCTTGAAGAACAACGTCTATCGCCCTCAAATCCCATAATGCTTCTTCAAACGTGATTCCAGAAAAAATCGTTGCTTGATCAGAAATCGAGAGGAAAACCGCAGGCAACGATAAAAGCACTCCAACAGCAACAAGTGAAAGCAAGGTTTTCTGCGGCACTTTTACTGGTGTTTCACTCAGCATTTCTCCAGACAAAAAAAGAATTGCGAGTGTTCCGGCGCCTACTGCAAACTGGAAAACAGCCGCGAAAATCGAGCCGCTAAGCGCGTACAGCATTGACGTTAAAAAGAACGTGCCTGCTAAGGCGACAACAGAGTAAACTGCCTCGTCAAGAAAAATCGCTAAACAAGCAGATATCACAAGTCCTGCTGATAGAAGTTCCAAGATCATTGTTGCACACATTCTCCTTTCTGAGAGGGTCCTCCAGGTTTCAAAACCAAGCTATCTTTGTTGGTTGTAGCTAACTCGAAAAACGCTGTACTCTTTATAGCTTTTCTCGGGCAGCTTTCAGCACATTGATAACAGAAGATGCAAAGGTCAAGATGAAACAGTGGGCTCCTTTTTCCGTCAACTTCAACCATTTCAATAGCTTTCGCAGGGCAGTCTCTGGAGCATAAGCCGCAGCTGATACACAGATCGGGGTCGTATACTTGTTTGCCGCGGAAGCCTTCGGGAACTTCAGCTTTCACAAACGGATATTTGCTGGTGGCAGGTTTCTTGAAGAGATGAGCTAACAGTTCTTTGACCATAGGCGATACAGATGATTTCTTTCCCATAACTCACATCACCAAAGGATAAATCCACGTAGCTACTGCAACGGTCAAGGCAAGCGACAACACTGAAAGAGGTAACAGTACCTTCCAGTTGCCTGATAGAACTTGGTCGATGCGTAATCTGGCAAATAGGCATGTCACGTACTCTGTGATTAAAACAACAGCTAAGATTTTAAGCACAAACCACAGGAAATACCATAACTCGGGCAGACCGAAAAACACTGGACCATACGGTCCGCCGAGGAATAGTTCAACCACGAGCGCTGCTCCGAAAACGATTTGCACGTCTCGGGTAAGCCTTAGAAAAGCAAGTTTACCGCCGCCGAACTCTGTTTCTAACCCGCCAATCACCTCACTTTCCGCGTGGGGAATATCAAACGGGTCTTTCTCCAGTTCTGCTTGAAGAGTTACAATAAACAGCACGAAAGCCCAAGGCGCCAAAATAGCGAATGGGAGATACTGGTTTGCTGCTATTACACTGATTGTTAGACTTCCTGCTATAAACGCGGGCGCCAGCGCCAAGAGAGTCAAAGGAATGTCGTAGCCAAGGAACTGAGTTAATACTCTTGTGGCGCCTATGTCGCCGTAGGGGTTCGAGGAAGCCCAACCTGAAAGGAACAGGAAAAAGTTGGCTATGGTGATTAAAGCCATGACAAAAATCAAGTCTCCAGCAAAGCTTGAGTTCGGTATGACAGCGGAGCCGTCGATTGGTAAAAATGAAAAAGCAAAAACGACGAATGAGAAAGCAAGTATCGGCGCAAGCCTGAACACGTTTCTTTTCGCGCCAGAAGGAATTATATCCTCTTTGCTTAGTAGCTTGATGATATCAGCGAAGGGTTGAAGAATTCCGGCTGGTCCCGTAAACGCCGGACCAACCCTGTTCTGCATTCTGGCTTCGATTTTTCTTTCCATCCAGTCGCAGAACATAGTGAAGAAAAATATGAATGTGAAGCCGGGAAAGACGAGCACGCGGAAAACAAACCATAAATCTACAACCATTTTTCATTCTACCTGTCAGTGCATGAAAAGCACGGGTCTAAACTCACGAAGCTCGGCGGGACATCCGCTATGTTGCCGCCTTCCGCGATGTTTATGAAGGCTGGAATGTTAGCGAAAGTTGGGGTTCGCACTTTAACTCGTTCCGGATAGGCTGTGCCTTGGCTTTTCACGTAATAGAAAAGCTCGCCTCTGGGTGCCTCCACGTGATTAATCGCTTCGCCTGCAACCACGACCCTGGGCACTTTGACTCTGAATGGTCCTGAAGGCATGTGGTCTAAGGCATAGTCAATTATGTTTATGCTCTCGACGACTTCGTCTAAGCGAACCATGAGCCGCGCCCAAGAGTCGCCTTCGTCTCGAGTGATTAGGTTAAAGGGTATTTCGCCGTAGGCTTCGTATGGCTCATCTTTGCGCACGTCTATGGCGATGCCTGAGGCTCTTGCTACGGGGCCAACTACTGATAGTTTCAGCGCGTCTTCCTTTGAGAGGACTCCAACGTTTTGTGTGCGTATTTTAAATGAAGGTTCGTTTTCGAAAAGTTTGTAGTAAAAGTCCATTTTCTTCTTCAAAGTGGTTATTTGAGTTTTGACTTTCGGTATGTCTGTTTCTTGCAGGTCTCGGCGGATGCCTCCTACTGTCATAGCGGAAGAGATTACGCGGTTGCCGGTGAGCTGTTCAGTTAAGTCCATTACTGGTTCTCGGTCTCGCCACATGTACTGGAAAAGCGTTTCGTATCCAATCTCGAGACCTGCGTGTCCCAACAGGAGCATGTGACTGTGGAGTCTGTTCAGCTCCAAGATTATGGTGCGGAGGTACTGGGCTCTAAGCGGCACCTCGGTACCAAGAATTTTTTCCACTGTTTCAACAAAGCACGCAGCGTGACATGAGTTGCATATTCCGCATATTCTTTCCACCAGGTAAACGTCTTGCAGGTATGTGCGTTGTTCAGCTGCTTTTTCGATGCCTCTGTGGACGTAGCCGATGCGGGGTTCGACCTGCTTCACGGTTTCCCCTTCGACTTTCACAGAAAACTTTTCAGGTTCGAGTAAAGCTGGATGCTGAGGCCCTATAATGATGTTAACGATGTCGCCTTCGCTTTCGGCTTGAACGGCTTCAGTTTGGCGCGGGGCGGTTTCGGCATTGGCTAAGGCTTCGTCGATTTTAGCGTCCTTTCTAAGCGGGTAAAGGTTTTCAGGCCAGTCATCAGGAAGAACCAGCCTAGCGGGGTTCGGATGGCCCTCAAAGATTACGCCGAAGAGGTCAGCGGCTTCTCTTTCGTGGAACTGTGCGCCAGGAATGAGGTCGCTTATGGTTGCTATTTTAGGGTTCTTTTTTGGAATTTCGGTTTTGATGGTGACGATGACGCCGTTGGTGCACATGTGGTACATTAAGCCAATTTTTTTGGCCATGTCTAAGCCTGTGAGCGCTACTATACCCGCTTCTTTGTTGGCCTCAAGCAGGCTTTTCACAGTGTCTCTGTTGGCTCCTGCTTTAACTTCGATTGCCGCTTTTCCGAGATACCCTGACTGAATTTTTACGCGGCTCCCCATTCTTTTTTGGATGTTTTCAAGCAGTTCTTCATTATTTACCGTTTGGCTTCGCCTCTTTTACCGAATTAAGCAATTTCACTACTCCGTCGATTATGGCTTCTGGCTTCGGCGGGCAGCCTGGAATGTAAACGTTAACTGGGATTACTTTATCCACTCCATCAAGTACGTTGTAGTTTCCTTTGAACACGCCGCCTGAACATGCGCATGCGCCAATAGCCACTACAAACTTTGGTTCAGGCATTTGCTCGTAAATACGTTTTAGCCGTTCAGCACATTGTTTTGTAACGGATCCTGTGGTTAACAAAACGTCAGCGTGCCGCGGGGAGCCTTCAAGTTTAATACCGAAGCGTTCCACGTCATACCTGGGTGTTAAGAGGGCAATAACTTCTATGTCACAGCCGTTGCAGGCTCCAGAGTTGAAGTGGAGAACCCATGGAGACTTTAGCCGTGCCCATGTCGCGAGCTTGCTCATTAGTCTTTGCCTCCTTCCAGCAGAATTAAGCTTGATGCTAAAAGTACACTAAGATAGGTTATTAGCAGAGGCACATTTGTTTCCTTTCCTAAAAGGGCTGCAAAGGCAAGAAGCAAAACTGAGGAGTCAAAAATCGCGAAGTATATGAGGTACCTATACAATGTTATATTGATTTTAAGCCTTTGGATTGGTGCTTTTTCTCCGCAAGCATACTCTGCGCGTTCGTTTTCGCTTTGGGTTGGTTTGGGTGAGGCGTGGCGACCTAGCGCATAGATGAACAGCGCAGCAGATAAAATCAGCAGGAACGCTATTAGTGACTCAGCAAACACGTGGTTCTTCTCCCCTTATCTGAGTTTTAACCATCAGTTTTTGCTTAAAACCTTTTTTGTTTTTCTCGCAAATTGCGCTTGGTGCTATTTTGCATATGTTATCATAATATGATTTTTCATGAATGTGTGTGAACACAGTAATGCCTGAGGTATACGTGTGTTTATTGCTAATCGGAGTTGGCATCAACTCATCTAAAAGAAGTTTTTCCTCGTAGTCGGAATTGAAATAGTTTTCATTATTTTTTTTCGTAGCCATTAGGACTCCGAGCTATTTCTCTATCAAGAGAAGGACTCAGATTTAAATCTTGACCAACAAATTTGGATTGATGCATGTTTAACTTGCAAAAGAGGGCTGTGAAAAACTTTAGAAAGTAATAAACCTTCAGGACAGAGGATTATTCTGTCTCTGCTGATCCATGCCATCTTCTTTCCAAGTAGAGAATCAAGCTGAAGAGACCTCTGCTAAAAATCACTAGAAGGAGCAGTTCGAACTCCTCAGGCTTTCTTGTAATTACTGTTTTTATGATTTCGGCACCAATGAAGAATTCTAGGCTGAGAGATAAATATCCTGAGAGATAACGGGTAACACAGGATGGCTTGTAAGGGTCTTTCAACTTACATTGCACGAACCGAACTGTTACGAGCACTGCTCCGAAAAGTATGACTCCACCGCCAATCAGGTAGATAATATTGGTGGCAATATTGAGCATTGTGTCGATTATATCCGCAATCCCGGGAAGGAACTCTTCACTCACTGGAGCCAAAACAGCGGCTACAATTGCTAGGGCTACTACTATAACCAATAACGTAACAGTTAAAGAA
>JAFGLT010000011.1 GCA_016927895.1 Candidatus Bathyarchaeota archaeon
GATTGATGATTCAGGAAACATGGCGTGGAACAAAACTTATGGTGGACTAGAAAGCGACAAAGCCTACGCGGTAACGGCAACGGCGGGCGGATGCATAGCTGCCGGGGATACACGTTCAAAGGGAGAAGGCGAAAGCGACGCGTGGATAATTAAAGTCGACGCAAACGGCGAGTTAGTATGGGAAAGAACAGTAGGCGGCGAAGGCTTTGACATGCCAACTTGCATATCAGTTTCGAATTCTCAAGGGTTGCTGGTGGGCGGCTTTACTTTCTCTTTTGGAAACGGACAAAGAGATTTTTGGCTGTTCAAAGTTGACGAGTCGGGCAACGTTTCATGGAGCTGCACGGTGGGCAGAAGCAATTATGAAGAGGCTTACGCCGCGTTAGAAGTGGCAGAAAACGAGTATGCCATGGCAGGTTGGACAAACTCGATTGGTCAGGGATACTATGACTTCTATGTTGTAAAAATCAGCGTTGAGAACGGCGAGGACTGGACGGCAGCCTACAACTTCGTTATCTCAGCTTTTATCCTAAGCGCTATTGTAATAGCTGCGCTTGTAGGAATGTTTTTGCTAATTAGAAGATATGTTAATCAAAAGATTTCGAGACAAAATGTAAACGAAGTTTAGAGGTGTGACCCCGGATGGGTTTGGTCTTGAACCCGGTGGTCATGAACTTGAGTTTCATGCGCTGTGTTTTCCTGTTTCCTGCAGCTTGGAGAACAGCATTTGCAAGGTCCAGACAAACGCTTTGTAGTTTGTCCAAATCGCAGCTGTCTTGTCTTTCTTTTTATCGCTTGCTTGCTTATCAGGGGTTTCGTGGAAGGCTATCAGCAGCTCTTTTTGATCCGAAATCATAAAGCAGGGGAGGTTCTGTGTTTTCACCATACGACATTTTTCTTTCGGCCACTGTAGTTGTTCCATGAAGAAGACGCTTTTCGGCGATTGTTCAATGAGTAAGGTGATGTCAAGTTTGCCAAGTTTTTTTTTCAGTTTGTCAGTGAAGTCGGTGTAGTATAATTGGGCTAGGTAGTAGTCTGGGGCGAAAATCTGAATTTCTTTCTTGGTTTTTTCGAGTAGTTCATCAGCTTTGAGGGCTACTTGTTGTTCGCCTTGCAGCATTTGAAAGAGTTCTTTCTTTTCTTTTTGAACCTGCTGTTGAGGTATGGATAACCAGAGTTCCACAAGATTCTCTTTTTCTTTCTCTAGCAGTTTAATTCGCATTTTCTGGGCGTTTACGAGCACATCTATGGCTTTATCCAGAGGTACAGCGGTGAATTTTAAGGGTTTTTCGAAAACAGAAAACAGTATGCCCTTTTTTTCTAAGTCTCGCAATATTCTGTATGTTTCGGTTCTGTGAAGGGAGATTCCTTCGGCTATTTCGCTTGCTTTCTTTTCTCCAGACCTTGCGAGATAAAGATATACTTTGATTTCGTTCTTTAACAGGCCGAACCTTGAGAGGGTTTCTTCTATTGTGGATAATTGCTTGGTGAAATTCTTGTCTTTTTTGACGATTTTCCATGCTTCGCTCTTTTCGTCGTAAATCTTTTTTATAAGATCAGTAGGTTTTTCGATCGCAAGTTCCATACGACAATTTCACCTTTTGATTCCAAATCCGAATTGCAGTCACTGATTCTGACTGAATATATATTTTATAATTATGACCTTGAAATCTGAATCAGAAATCCACATTCCGAATATACCAACACAAGGAAAAAGCCGCGTTAAGCCTCAAGCGCAGCTGCAGAAGCATTCACGAATATGTTAGAGAATCGTTTAATCAGGTCTTTTTGAGAGTAAACTTCAGCGTTCAGCTTGAAGAAAACACCCATTCTATCCGTCTCCACGCCCACGCCGATAACTATTACGCCTTTCTTGACCAAATGTTCAATGCTTTCATTTAATGCGTCACATATGTTAGAATAACCATATGGCCACCCATCAGAAATTACAACCAGTATGCGCTGCTCGTCAAATCTTTGAGAGAGAATTTTCCCTGCAAGCTTTATGGCATCCGGCATATAAGTCAAACCGCCGAATTTGAGCCCTCCGATTCTGGCTCTAACTTTCCGAGTGTAGGCTTCGGTGCTGTCCTTCAGAATGTAGAATTTGTCGCTGAAAGCAAAAAACGTCCATGACCCTGGATCCATCAGCAACTCTTTTGTGGCTTCAGCAACACAGATAGCCAGAGCCCTCGCTTTTTCACCTTTCACCTTCATACTGGAGCTCACATCGAAAAGTATAGACCAAGCAAAGCTTTTACTGAGGTACTCGTCTTTGAAGAAAACATCAGTAGCTGGCTTCTGGCTTGCGATAGCTTGAATCACTGCCGTCATGTCCAGTTGACCCATCTCTTTTCCAGGATCTTCATCCAAAGCGTCTTGAGCGACCCTCAAGCTGTCTAAAAGTCTTCGACTGCCCCCTTGAAGGTGAACCCTAGCCCTCACATACTGTGAGTAATCTTCGTCGGGAAACTCTACCGATTTGAACTTAGTCTCGTCAAGATACTGGTTAATTCTAGACAGAGTTTTCTCTCGCTTGGTCTCTTGATGCTGCTCGGAATCAAAAGCCTGCAAAACTTCAACTGCTTGCCCTTTTTTCCAGCATGATTCAATGTCGCCGTCCAAAGGCAACCTTCCGCCGAGGGTTTCAAAGGACTTTCTGAAAAAACGTTCAACGTTAAGACTTGAGGCCGTTTCCGTATCGCTGAAAATACTGCATGAACCTGTTTGTTCCATATGTGGCAGGGATGGTACCTCCAAGAACGGCCCGAAGGGTTCTAAGGCTTTGATGATATTTTCTACGTTTTCATCGAAAAGTTCTTCCAAGTTGGCGAGGGGGGCTGGAAGTGACTTGCTAAACGCTTCTTTCAACTCCATGAGCTTAGAGGTTAATTCGTTCACGGTTTTTTCCGTTTCAGGAGAGAGATACCCCTTTACTACGCCTATGTTGACTTTTAAAAGAAGAGCCGTCATAATTCTTGTTGCGAGAGTCAAGATTCTCTCTGCAGGTTTAATCTTTGAAAAGGCTAATGCGTTGGCGTATGCCAAGTCAGCGAGCCTGTCTGGGTGCAATTTTTGGAGGTAAGCGTTAACGAGAACGTTGCTTACTAGAGACTGCGCGAAAACTTTGATTTTAGACTCTATTGAAGGCGGTGGAGCGATTTTATCGTTAGGTAAAGGTAAAAGCGTGTGTGCTGTTAGATGTAAAACTGCAGCTCTGAATAGTATCCCAACTTTTGTTTTCCCGTTAGTGTCGGCGGGAAACGTGTAGCCTATAAAGGAAGCGTACTCGTCATCCGAGAAGCGAGCAGTTGGCAAAGTTGCAGTGAACCCGAAATTGTCGGATTGTAACACAGGCTGATTGACAAAGGGGTCGAGAACCATTTTTAATTTTAAATTGTCTTTCTGGAGAGAAACATTCCACGCGTATTCAAGAAAGCCCATGGAAAAAACCCTGAGTTTTGTTCATTAGGTCCCTTGCGGTTTGTTGAAAACCGATTCTACGACCCTTCTGACATCCGCTTGGACTTCTGTGTTGTCGCTGGTTAATGCGATTATCGTTTCTTCTGCTGCGACGTTAGCTGTGTTGCCGTCGTGTATGAGGGTAGCCCAGTTTATCAAGTCTCCTAAAGATGGCCCGTAGGGCAGATCTCCGGCTTTGTATTGTCTGCGTAGTTCTGCACCTGCCTGTATTACTTTGTAAGCTGTGTCTTCGGTTACCTTTGCTCTTTTCCTGAGCATTTCTACTTCGTGAGGTGAGATTCTTTCGCCTACGCTGGTGTAGTCGAAGTTTATCCACACTGCCATGCGTCGTCTCATAGCGGCGTTTAACGGTTTAGTTCCCGCGAATTCTGCTGAATACGGGTTCATGCTTAGTATGAGGTATCCGTATTGGTGTCTCTCTATTACTTCGTTATCTTTTTCGTTAAGAACTAGGTGTCCTCGGGTGTCTAAAACAGGGTTTAGTCTTGTGGCTACGTCTTGTTTCATCATGTTGGCTTCGTCGAGATACATTATTCCGCCTTTTCTGAGCCACTGTGTTAGTAAGCCGTCAACCCAGTTTTCTTTTCCGAGACCTATGAAACGCCCGATGAGGTCGTATGAGGATGTTTGGAGACCGCAGTTGACCTCCCAAACTGGTAAGCCGCATAATTCTGCGACGAGGTAGACGATGTGGGTTTTGCCTGTTCCTGATGGACCTATGAGGGAGCATTGTTTAAAATAGTATAGGGCGCGTACTATGCGTTCTACATAGTGATTGCCACTGTCGATGTAGTAGGGAGTGCCTTTTGGTATCATATCTTCGAGGTGTGAGAAGCTGAAGTTTGGATGCAGATCGTATCTTTGGATGTCGTATCTGTCGTATAAGGGTGATTTGGACATGGGGCGCTCTTTGTTTAGGGACACTGTTACTTTGAAGTTGTCTCGTCTTAGAGATGAGACTTCTTCGATCCTGCTGACTTCACCTTTGTCTTTTAGTCCTTGGTGTCCATAACTCATGAGAACGGCGCCTCTGCGTATTTATTGGCTTTCAGAACGAATATAAATATTGTGTATTACGACTTGTTATACAACCTACTGTTGAAACCTACACACACAACCCTCAAACAAAAACTAAACCTAAAGCCTCATGTGTGTAAATCCTGAAACATACAAGCCCTTTTCTCACCCGAAACCCATAAACATGAATTGATAAACCTTGAGCCAAGAAAACAGCACTACACAAACAACACCCATAGCACAAACAACAACAAGAGTAGTAGTCACAGAGGCCAAACCAAGCCAAAACCAAGAGATGACCATGCAAGAGCTAGCAGCCGCAATGAAAAGCGTGGCAGACGATGTAGGCCAAATAAGCGAGTTAGCATCCGAAGAGAAACTCTTAGTCAAAGAGTTTTTCACATCACTCCTCAAACTCATGCAGCCTTTAACCCCGTCGATGCTCGTTTCCACATCGGCGCTTCCCGCTGAAACAGGAAACATTGTTAAAGCATACATCGACCCCACCGGTCACTTAGCCTTAATACATGAAGACGGACGCATGGAACTGAGGAACCTATCTGAGGAACGAAACCGCGAAATCATGATTATAGTCGTTAAGGACGTAATGCCAAAATTTAAAAGTCTAACAAGCCTACAAAAACGCAAAATTGAGAAAAGAATCCAGTTTTTATCTGCCGTAACCAATGAAATCCAAAAAATTTCTGAAGCACTCACAACATTAAATACAATAGCTCAAAAATAACCCGTGACGCCATGAAAAAAAGAATAGAAGCCTCCGCATCAACAATAAGGCTAAATTGGCTCATAGAATGAAAACAAACATAAGGTGGTAATGCTGGGAACCGAGATTCGCACTTTCACTACACTAAAAGAGTTAGGAGATTACCTAGTAGACGATCTGGACCAGTACAAAATGTTATACGAAGATTACAGCCAATGGCTAGGTTCACTACTGAGAGACTGCGAAGAAAAGCACAAAAACGAGGAGTGGTACAAGAATTCAGCCGCCCTCCAAAAGAGCTTGGCAGGAGCTAAAGCAAAAATGCCTTCAAAATCCGCGAATAAGGGAAAAGGAAAGAAAAGCGAGTCTTCTGCGTGGATTCAATCTGGCGACGTTATGATTTCTTCTACCGAGCAGGGACAGGCTGAAGTTCTTTTTGAGGCGATTGAAAAAATCGGCGATAAAATTCAGGAGATGGATAAGTTCAAGACCACGGTTAAGCAGCTTGAACGCCTTGGTTTAGGAAAGAAAACCGACTACATAGTTTACATTGAGGATGACATTCCCCGAAAAATAGTGATTCGTGTAAAAAGCGGCTTGCCTGAAGAGGAAGCCTACAAGTTCTCCACAGAACTTTCAGTTCCAGCCTTTTACAGCGATTTAGGCGGCAAATAAGGAGATTGCGCGCGTCTTCAGGCAGAAAATGATTTCAGAATCTACAAAAGTTAAATATGAAATAGCTAAAATAAAGTAGGGGAATCAAGAATCTGCCCGAAATATTCTGTTACAGGCGTCATCGTTTCAATACGTATAGACAGCTTGCAAGCTGAAAGAACAACTCAGATTTCTCCTACAGAAGACCTTTTTTTCGATATTAACGCGCAAATTGAAGAACAAAAAAGAAGCGGCAACCAAGTTGAGCTTAACTTCAACCTGTTCATAACCACAAAACCAAACATTGCAAAATATTCAACCGCAGGCAGCGTAACTCTGGAAGGCCCCTCAGCAGATGTCCAGAAAAAGTTGGCAGCAAACCCCAAAACCAAAATTCCCCAAATCCTCTTCACAGTCTACCAGCACGTTTTCAACTCAATCTACATTCTCGCCTCAATCCTAAACACGCCTTACCCACCACCAGACCTGCTACACCCCATGGCTGAAAAAATACAGATACTATCCAGCACACCTAAACCAGAGCCCAAGCCTGAAAAAACTGCAACCCCTGAACAAACTCCAGCCACTGAAAAACCACCCGAACAAACAACAGCAGACACACAAACCACAACAGACACCCAGCAACCAGCAAGCGGACAACCGTCAACCCCTCAAACGTCTGGAGAGACACCAACACCCGCCACAGGCGGCGATACCCAAACAGGCACCACCCAACCCTGAGCAAAACTAATGCTTCTTTTCATTCAGTTGCGACCCGAACATTGAAAAAACAGCTTATCTTGGATTCAGCACTTTAGTTAGAAGCTCAGTCTTCGATTATGCTTGTAAGGTTGTTTGCACATTTTATCCAGTTTTGAATAGTTCTGTAGGGAGGTATCCGTCTAACCAGATTCTTTTTCATGTTGATTGCTTTCAAGCTCGCATGCAAGTTTTTCGCGTTTCGCCTCGAAAGGTCTGCCACTGTATTGACCCCCGCTTCCTCTAGCAGAGA
Source organism: Candidatus Bathyarchaeota archaeon (assembly GCA_016927895.1). Classification (GTDB taxonomy): domain Archaea; phylum Thermoproteota; class Bathyarchaeia; order Bathyarchaeales; family Bathycorpusculaceae; genus SG8-32-3. The sequence continues at coordinate 6,891 of JAFGLT010000011.1, forward strand.
TGAGTATTGTGTGCCTATTCCCTTAATGCGGAAGAAGTCTGCGCGGTAAACCCATTTAAGTAAGGTTGCAGGAGCCACATCGATTTTATTTGCTAAAACCCGCCGCTTTTTTCTATTCGAGCCTGCTCTCAACAGGTCGTCTATAACATTCACGCCGGCATTCCGAAGCTTGCTGCCGTATGCAGGCCCTATCCCCTCGATTGTCTCAACATCCTGATCCAAAGAAGTATATGTTCTTCTCTTTTTTCCTTGAGCCGGAGGCTTTGCTTGCGGTTTCTTGGACATTGTTATGACTGAAGTTGCTTCTGTAGCTATGGGCTGAGGCGCTGCCGGGTAACTGGGAGCCCTCAACGGCTCCAATTCCCTGCTTTTCGGACGTGGCGCAGCCACAACGTATATCACGAAAGCGATGAGCCCCCAAATGAGCCCGTTCATTACGCCGTTTAAAATAGTCACGATAGATATTCCCGAGACAACTTCTGTTGCTGGAATTCCGAATAAACCAATTATCATGTCACCCGGAGGTATAGCAGGTACCGCTAAGGTTACTACAAAGAGAAGCAGGAACACTATCGCGAAAACTAATACTTTCGACATGGTTGAATAATATGTTGAAAACATTTATAAAATTTTTAAGCTGGAACCTTGCAGGAACAAGCAAACAGGTGCAAAAACAAACCCACACTCAGTTTAACATCAATATCCAAGAATTCTTTGTTGCGAAACCATGCAAGATATCGCCGTTAAATGGAGGGGTCATAGTCTTTTCAAAGTGTAAAAGGGGACTAACCAGAATATTAGGAGCCTAATAGGATACCAATAATTAATCACGCAGAAAACGAAGAGGGGTCTACACGCAACAAATGCAACCTTATGGAATGTAAAGTTGCACAGAAAGATGACAAACTGAAAATCTAAAAATGGAAAACAAAAAAAGTAAAATGGGAGATTATGGTTGCCATTTGTCGATTATGTATTTGGGTATTTCTGAGGAGTCACGTGGGCCCACTTGGATTTTCCAGCCGCTGAGCTCTTCGATTTCACCGCTTATCCTTGACGCCTTACCTGGAATAATCATTTTCCTGTGCTTAACTTTGCTCTCTATGTCCGTATCTTTTATGGCGGCTGCCACTTTTTCCGCAGTCAATTTACGCCCCGCAACTCCGCTGTCCACTGACATGCCTTCAGTGTCCACAACGATAAGATAAGCGTTGATTTTGGAGTTTTCAATGTCTGAGGCAACAGTGTAATATGTCAAAGCAAAGTTCGTAGTGAAAAACACAGGCGAATTCTCGTCTGGTGCACCAATAGTCTTCAAGCCAGGCTCCACAGCCACAGGCTTACGCGGGTCGGTGTAAATGTTCTGCCGTAGCACCACGTTCGGAAGAAGCGACCAGCCGTCAGCACCATGCATCACGAGAACATCAGCGTAACGAACAATTAGCATAGCCGCCAAGTAAGCTTCGCGCCACTTAATAACTTCGTCCGCCACATCACCCTTGTCCAGCCAAGCAGCCATAGGAACGCCCATCAACGGAAAACCAACAAGTTCCTCACCAGCTTTGCAAGCAGCCCTGCGAAGCATAGTAAAGTTGTTCAGCGTGTCAGCCAACCCCTCATTCGGGAAAGTGCCGGGGTCTAACACCAAATCTTGGACGCCGTAAGCAACCAACGTCTTAACCAAAGACGCCAGCATGCTTAAATCGTTAGGCGCGGAAACCACCAGCGGGCAATTGTACATCAAAGCCAGTTCTGCCATGTCCTTCCAGTTGTCCATCGTCGCCGCGTACAGCAGGGGTCTTGCCTTCGGCGCAGCCATTAAGCCAGCTTCAGCCATGTTCGGGTTCAAAGTGCACAAAATTAGCGGTATGTTAGTGTTCTCAACCACTTTTTTAACGGTAGCCTTGAACTTTTCAGGCTCACCTGATGTGGAGCGAACAGCAATCATGTCCAGCTTAAGTGTGTAGCCTATGTACTCGTAGCTAAACTGCTCTGTCTGCTTTATGCGGCTTAGCAACTCCTCTTCAGGCATCTCATCTGTCACGTCAATTGCAATTGTCGTCGGGTTGAAGTATGTAAACTCATGACGGTACATAACAAGCTTTCCGCCGAGCTTAACCGCTTTTTCGCCTTCGCCAACGACTACTTCTTTAACTGGAGGTTTCAGCATTTCCTTTAGCTGATTGTAAGCTTTCTCGTTTTCTTTCTTTAACAACGGGGGACACTGGTCAACACTTACTTCACGGTTAACGATTTTCGTGGCAAAAGCCATGCAGTTGTCTTCGCCACATTCTTTACAGTTGGTCTTTGGAAGAAGCTTGTAAACGTCGATGGGGCTTAATTCCTTTATTCCAGCTTTACCTTTTCTTTTTTCACTCATACATTTCACTGCTCCTTTATGGTTTCAGGGAAACCCAATTAACAAACTTGGATGTATCAGCTTTCTTTCCACTTACAATCTGACCAATAACTTCCTTCAAAGTCTTCACCGCAGCAGGATGCATCATCATGAACAAGTCCACGCCAGCAAGCAAAAGCGTTAACGCGGTCGTTACTTCCCACAGTGGACCTCTAAGCTCACGTGGCTCCCACTCAGACGGCATCTTCAGCCACGCTTCACGTGCAGCCCAAGCGTTAGTAGTGCCAGAAGACATGGGATGTGCAAGTTCAACGTCGCCCATCAAACCCGCCAGCCTAGCTCGCTCCATGTTGGTAAACGCGTAGTCCAGACCGTAACCCAAAGCAGCCGTGGTCAAGTCCATGATAATGTCTTCTTTGCCCAGAAAATCATATAACCGCCTGTTAAGCTCGCGTTGCAAGTTCAAATCCATAGGAGTGAAAGATAAAGCTACATGGCCGTTCTTCTTGACAAACTTTGCGCACCGCTCAACATCCATGTCCTGTGTTATGGAATTTATCAGTAAACGTTCACCAGCGAAAGCCTCAGATATTTCCGCGAAAACATTCGCGTCCTTAACTGGATCACCGCAACCGCCAATCACCAATGGCACGTCAACAGCCTGCATGACCTCTTCCACTGTTTTGACAGCGTCCTTCGGCGTGGCATCCTTAAGTAACGGGTCAATACTGATTAGGTGAACCGTAACCATATCCGCGCCGAACTTTTCAACCGCAAGCTTTGCCCAAGCTGCGGGGTCATCGATAACCTCCTTCACGTGCATTTTGACCGCTTTTGACAAGGGAATTTTCATGTCAAAAACATCAAGCGTAACAACAGGAGGATGCAAAGTAGGTCGCTCAAACGTGTAGAAAGCTGGTGAAGTCTCGCCGCCGATAACGATTGACCGCCCGCGTGTTCCGCCTTCACCTTTATTAGCACCAAGTTTGACTTCGACAATTTTGCCTGGATAAGTCTCGACTGGAGGGACAAACTGCGCCTTCATCAACTCTTTAGGCTTACCCTTCAGAGCAGGAGGCACTTTTAGCTGGGACATGAGATGCCTAGGTAAAGCGCCAGACTGCAGCCTCAGCTCTAAGGTACCTACTTCCAGCTCGAAGTCTTCCAGTTCAATCTCTTGAAACTTCGCAAGAAGATCCAGCAAATCAGGACTGAAGTTTATTCCGTGGTCTTCATCATTTTTCTTTTTGTCAGCCAACAGGCTTCACCCTTTAGCTTTTTTGTTGTCTTTCATCGAACGGATAATGACTTTCTTGGCGTAGATTTTCGCGTCCTTCAGGATTATCTTGAATCCGCCAGCCGTTATTGGCAAAGTTGCAGCCGACGCCACAGGTAACATTGCACCTTCTTCCTCTATCGCTTCTGCAACCGCTGCCTCTTCAACTGCTGCTTCTGCCTCCCATCTAGCCACTACCGGATGGTCTTTCTCCTTCAAAAGAGCTTTCAAAGCATCAACGTTCTGCGCGTCCTCTTCAGTAGCTATTTTGTCAACAACTTCTTTAGGAATGAAATCTTTGACTCGTTCCTTGACTTCTTTGGGCAACCACACCACGCGGTTCCATCCGCCGTCAGCAGCCAGAAACTTCGGGGAACGCATGTACTCAATGGATATGCCGTGGAAGCCGTCTACTTGTCGCCCGCCTGCAGTGGAGTCAGCGAGAGTTGAGAAGGGTAAACCATTCACCGTAACGCCATTAAAACCTCTATGAACTAA
>JAFGLT010000084.1 GCA_016927895.1 Candidatus Bathyarchaeota archaeon
TAGCTTTTTTTGTCTCTAAAACTACTGTGTCCGAGTGGCGGTCGTCGTCTAGCTGGTTTAGGACACAAGCCTTCCAAGCTTGCGATCCCGGGTTCAAATCCCGGCGACCGCACCATTTTTACAAGTTTTAAATTTCTGTTTCAGGTTGCTTTTAGGAGAGACTGTTTTTATGCCAGAGATGAATTTTGAAGGGATTGCTACTTGGGTAAGTGGCGTTGAATGTGAACTGACTGTTAAGGGAAAAAAGATAGCTACGGTTAGTCCTCCGCCTGCTTTTGGCGGCAAAGAGGGCTACTGTGCTCCTGAAGATATTTTCGCTGCTGCGTTGGCTTCGTGTATGAACACGCTGTTTCTGCTGATAGCGAAGAACTCGAATTTGGGCTTGCAGAAACTTGAGACAAAGGCTGACGTGAAAATGAGCATTGAAGGACTGGAAAAACTGATTTTCACCAACGTGCATTTCAAAATGAATGTTAAACTAGAGAAGGACGAGGAACACGAAAGGAAGAAAGCTGAAAAAGTTCACCAGATGGCACAGAAAATTTGCCCGCTACGACAGTCATGGGGAGAAAACGTCCCAATAAGCTTCGAACTAACCTTCCAGTAACCACCCCAGCAGGATTAAAACAAACATCCATTTTTTCTATAAAGAACACGAACAGCAAAACGGTAGCGTACATTATTTTTTAACTTGGGAAAAAACTATTTTCGTAAAAGTATGTATATAAGAATCATAGCCGCAACGAAAAACAAACTACACAGCTATCCTACCTTGCGCAATAGGGTAACTCGTCTTTTTCCTTGTTATGTTTGACACACGCTTCGCAGTTGCTGTGGTGCTCACAATCCCTTTTAGGACATGGACAATTCGGAGCTGACATAACAAAAAACTGCGCAAGCAACAGTAATATTTTTTATTGTTAACTCCCGAAAACGCCGTGCCAGACGGTTTATATCAGCCGACAGAGAAAAACTCTCCGACAAGGAGAATTACTGAAATGCCCGCTGAACTTGAAAGAAAAATCAAAGAAATAATCAAGGACCCTAAAGCAGAACAGAAACTATCTGAAACCATTAGCGAAGCAGGCACCGAGTTTCCCTGTTTGTCTTGCCCGTCAAAAAATGAATGTAACAGTTACATATGGTTTCTGAAGTGGTTCGGAAACCAAACACCAACAGAATAAACTCTTGAGCGCATGTTTCAGGCACACGCTCACTTCAAACTTCAATTTTCCTTTAAATAGTTTCTATATAAAGGGGGGCTATAGAAAAAATCGCAAAGCAGTAGACGATTCAGCGAAAAGGTGAAAAGGAACGATTGTAACCATTAATTAAAATGGTGATGTTCGGATGAGTGAAGTGAATTTAGCAACAATACAATTGAACGGCGAAAAGCAGAGTTTCATCTTAGCTAAGAAAGACTTTAAGACTGGAAGCAGAGGTTACCATGCGCAGGGAAAAATGCAGATTGGCGGAAAAGGCTACCAAATTAACATCTTGTGCGTGGAAATAGGCTCAAAACCGAAAGAAAAACCAAAGTAACAAAACCAAGCTCAACGAGTACTTAGCGCCACTTCTCAAGGAACCCCGCTGCTTTCGAGCTCAACGTTCTTCGGGAACTGCTCAGCTGTCTTTCAACAAAACCAAGCACTTTTTTCTTTTCTTTTTCCTCAAGCTTGTCGAAAAACAAGTCAAACGTCTTAATTGCGCTTTCAGCGATAACGCGTTTGCATTCTTCTGTTAAGTGTGGAGTCACAGAAATATGCTCTACCTTCAAAAGATTGCTCGTAATCTTGGGAATTAAGTAGGGTTTTGCCAACGCGATTTTCCCAGAATTGCCAACCGTGTTAGCCACAGTAACCATATACTCGTTGCCTATGAAACCGTAGTACTTGTCGAATACGGCATCAAACTTTTTTTCCACATCCACATGAGCCAAATTCGCAATTATAGCCAACGCGTTCCACACTAAAATCCGGTACTTGCTATCCAGCAGACCAATAAACGAGTCCATGTACGGGTAAAGCCTTTCTGGATACTCAGCACTCAAATCCATCAACACCTTCGAACACCCATATCTGACAGCAGCTTTCGCCGAGCAAGTGCCCTCAACTAACACAGGAACCAAAGCAAAATCCTGCTTAACCCGCTGCCGCAAACCATCCTTCGTCAACGACTTATCCGCAAGCTTCACCAACAACTCGTTAACCACACAAACTGCCCCACTAAAACATAAGCTACTAAACCGTTAAAACTTTTGCGAAGGCACATAGCCTATGATTTCGAAGAAGTTCCTGTAAATTTCGTCAAGACCACCAGCGACAACCTCTGGTTTTTGACCACTCTCCTTGAGGTTTTTAAGCGAGAAGAACTGTGAGGCGACGAAAACTGTTTTTAATCCCGCTGCTTTAGCGCCCTTAATGTCTTCTAGTGGGCTGTCCCCGATGAAAACCGCTTCCTCAGCCTTAACCTGCAGTTTTGCTAAGGTATCGTGAAAGATTTGCGTGTGAGGCTTTCTCCACCCGTTTTCGTCTGAAACCACGACCGCATTGAAAAAATGGTTTATGCCTAATTTTCTGAGACTTGCGTAAATCACAGGCGCGTAAGTGAAGTTCGAGACTAAACCAAGCTTGCAATGGTCCTTTATCCGCTTGAGTAGTTTCGCAGCGCATGGTCTAAGCTCAAGAGACTCAACGTAACGCTGGAAGAAAAAATTCAACGCAGTTTTTATCCGAGTATCTTCCTGGCTTACAGCGCACCCGAGACTGTTCAGCGCTTCGCAAACCCAAACCGCGTTCGTCACCTCTCGGAACTGTTCATATCGAACCGTACGATACTTCTCATGAGCCTGACCATAAGCCTCCAGAAAGTCCTCCAAACCCATTTCGAACCCCGCGTCAGATAGGGCTTTATGCAGAGTCCTCTGCGAATCCGCCATGTTGTAGTAGTTAGCGTTTACCAACGTGCCGATGTAGTCGGTTATCACCGCTTTAGTGGGCGCCATCTTCGTTTCCCCCTTTTTGGTTACATGTAATCTTTTTTTGCAATTTTTATTTCAGTGTAATAAACCTTACTTAGCCGTTTCATTAATGCATTATTTGACGCCAGATGTCGATTCATGACTATTTGCATGAGAAAGCGGCAGAATCGCGACATAACGAGACAATAGCCTATATTATGTTCTTGGCGGGATCAGTGTTCTGCGTAGGCGGCATCCTCTCCTCGCTGGTTATGAGCCGAGAACCCAGTTGGTTCTTGTTCATTCCGTACATAGCAGACTTCACTGAAGCAATGTTTCTCGAGCTGACATTCCTTGTAGTCGGCAGTTTCCTCATAGTCGCCAGCATAGGGTCAGGATGGCACTACTACCGAGCTAGAAACTGGTATCTGAGAGAATTATCCAAAGTTAAAGATGTAGAAAACATGATGAGACCGCAACGGATGCAAATCACGCCACCCATATCTAAGCCGAAAACGCGAATTGCCGCAAGACGGATAAAAACAAAGTAAACTCGTGCACAAAGAGCTTCTACTTGCGATTTAAAAGCCTTTATTAAATGATGCTATTTGCGGATACCTCTCGGATTTTTTTGGCAATCGTGGTACCGCGAAGTTTTGTTACGTCGCCAATAGCGTCTTCCACCTCAGGGTCATAAAGTATTCCCGCCAGAAACTGTAGCCCAAGCTTCTCAGTCTCCCGCTCAATGTTTTCCGACGGGTTCATTTTCATGTTTTCCACGACGCCGATGATTGGAACCTGTAAATCCTGCAAAAGGCGAACCTGCTTCTTCACGGTTTCAAAAGCCAAACGCGAAGGCGTAGTTACTATCAAAAACTCTATGTGCTTCACCAGCCTCACAAGGTCTAGTACCACGTCGCCTATACCAGGAGGCATGTCAAGGACGAGAAAATCCAGTTCACCCCACTGCGTTACAGCAAGCAGCTCAATCAACGCGTTCGAAACGTCTGCGCCCCGCAACGGCGCGGCTTGGTCACCGGAGAAGTGTATGAGCGACATGTACGCTAAGCCTTTCATGACCGGAGGAATTATGCCCTTGTCCTCTTCGGGCTGTACATTTTTGACGCCCATAATCAGGTGAGTGGAGGGACTGGTGAAGTCCAAGTCGAAGAGACCAACTTTGTAGCCGCTACGTACCAGTTCTAACGCGAGCGTGGTTGCCACGAGGCTTTTGCCTACACCGCCTTTCCCGCTTGAAACAGCTATTATCCTACCTATTCGTCTTAACCTTTCGTTTATCACTGTTGTCCGCGGATCCATTCTGGTTCATCGAACTCCCTTTATGTTTTCAAGCCAGACTCCGCGTCCTTCGGAGATTTCAAAATCTGGACTGCCACATTTCGGGCACTTAATGTACGAGTGCGCCACTTCAGGAACAAAGTGTATAGCCTCCGCGGTGTCCTCGTCAAGATTGCTTTTACTGAAAAGCCAAGTGTGCTCGCAGACTCGGCACTTGAGCGTTGTCTTCGCTGTTGAAATGCGGAACGTTGCGTTTTTGAAGCTGGCTGGCTTGAGCTGCGAAAGCGCAAAGCGGAATATGTCCCGTTCCACCTGTTGCAGCTCGCCAATTTTGATGTTTACTTCTCTGATTTCCTTCAGTTCCTCTTTTTCCGCAATCTGCTGCGCAGCTGTAATCACCGCTTCAGCTAAAGCCCATTCATGCATAAACAGCCTAAAAGGAAAAGCAGTTTAAAAGAATATTGCAAACACCTTTATGGTTAAAGGGTGGTGGCTGGTAAGAGTTATTAACTGAAAACGCGTTTAGCATAGGCTATGCCAGATAAAGTTCATTGTGCACATATTCTTGTCAAGTCTGAGAGTGAAGCTAAAGCCGTGTTGGAGCGTTTAGAGAAGGGTGAGAAGTTCGGGAACGTCGCCAGAGCACTTTCTCGCTGTCCTTCGGGAAAGAAAGGCGGCGACCTTGGCACGTTCACTCGCGGCAAGATGGTTAAAGAGTTTGAGACCACCGCTTTTGCGCTTCAGAAAGGCCAGATTTCAGGTATTGTGAAGACACAGTTTGGTTTCCACATCATCAAACGCTTAGAGTAAGCTTTTTTCTTGTTTTAACTTGAGAAAAATGTGTCTTCTGCAGATATATTTATATCCGACGCGACGCACAAACTAGAAGCATACAACTTGTTATAACGTAGACCCTAAACGCGGCGTAGAAGCCGCACGGGGGAAGGTTAAATGACTCAACAAAAAATCCAAATCAAAATAAGCGGAATGCACTGCGCCGCTTGCGCACAAATAATCGAGAAAGCGCTGTTGAAGGCGGAAGGCGTAACCGAGGCACGAGTGAACCTCACAACGGAAACCGCTTATGTTGAGTACGACGACGAAAAAACCAGCGAAGAAAAACTGAAAGAAATCATCAAAAACACAGGCTACGACGTAACCGAAGA
>JAFGLT010000085.1 GCA_016927895.1 Candidatus Bathyarchaeota archaeon
GCCGTCTAGGCTTGATGTTTGGCAGTCTCCGCTGGAGAAGGGCGCTGATAATGACTGGGCTTACGGTTTTTACATTGAACCTGCAGGTGGAAACATAGGGTTTGAAGTAGGAAAAGAGGGCTCGCCTGTAACTTGGGCGGGTGTTGTGGCACCAGTGAACTCTTATTTGGCAGTGGGCAAGTGGAGTCACATTGTTGGCACGGCGGACACGGCAACGCATAAGGTATGCTTGTACATAGACGGCGTCAAAGTCCCAAACGAGGGCTATATTTCAGGTCAAATAAACACTAATTCAATACCTTTCCAGATAGGTAAGCGATCTGATGGCGGCTATTTCGAGGGCATCATCGACGAAGTCCGCATCTACGACCGTGCACTTTCATCTAGCGAGATATCTAGTTATTATGCTGCAAACAAGCCTGTTCACTGGTTAACAGTGAGAACCGTTTTGGACCCTTACGGTGCAACAATTTACCCGTGGATTAAGATAGACGGATACTACACAGACGTTCTTAGCGTAACTCATGGAACGTCTCATACGGTTGAAGTGGAAGATCCGTGGTATTTTCCCTACTTGGGTTACTTTGAGTTCGACCGCTTCACCTACGACAGCACTACAAACACCCAAAACCCAATGACAATTTATGTATACAAGGACACTGAAATCACAGCACATTACACGTTATCCGGTTGGTAACAATCGCAAACTCAAATCCCTTTTTCCCTTTTTTTACAAATTCCGTGTTGCCGGGTTCTTAGTCAAGAAATCTTGCATCTGTTTTGTGTTTACCTATGTCTGTAGAGTATGAGTTAAAGTATATTACCCATGCTTTTTGACAAAGAAGGAGCTAATTTTTTAGCGCACGCAAACCTAAGTATTGCCCCCATAACTAAGCGATTAAAATGAAAAACCCCTTCTGGTTAGTGTTTAGAACCGACTTAAAATTGCGCACTTTATTGTTTTACACTTTAACTGTAAAAATTTATACACTTTATGAAAAAAGACACTCAGAGTGTCCGTTTTATATATAGAGTGAACCTGTTGTAGAATTGTTACATGACTTTTAGCAGCGGTGAAGCTATTATAGTGTTTTAAATGTGGTCGAAATAGAAGATTTCTGTCTTTTCGCTTTTTTCTTTGGCTGTTTCTTTCATTTTTCAATCACCGTTTTGCCTTGATAGTTTTGTGTCTTCGGTGACATATAAGGGTATTTAAGATTTATTCATAATTTTTGTGAAAAACTGAAATAGTTTTAAAAATAGCACATCTAAACTTGACGTGTAGCCTTTTATATCGGGTTAAATCAAACATTTGTGAAAATCAAATGTAAATTGAGAACTGCAGATTTAACACGTACAACGCGTACTGGCCATGCTGAACTAACAATTCATGAAGCAGAGGCACGTTGGCTTTCCACAATTTTCAGGTAAGTGCCGCGCATTTTCACGGCGTCCACGTCCAACAGGGGCGTTTCACATATTATAACGGGGCGCATTTTGAACTCGGCTATGACTTCAGCTAGCATCTCGAATTCTGGACCGTAGCCAGGCTCGTCTAATATGTGGTGCCGTCTTTCGCCGTTGGCTGTGTATTCAATCTTGCTGAAGTGGCAGTGCATGTTTCTCACGGCTTCTGTTCCAAGCCTCCTTTCAACCTCTTCAGCTACCGCACGGAAATCCTCTACTTTTCTAAACCTGCCTTGATGTCTAGCATGCATGTGTGACCAGTCGATGACGAGTTGAGTCTGCTCGACTTCTTCGCAAATCATTAAAATCTCGTCCAAACTGCCCACTTGAAAAACTTTACCCATGGTTTCAGGACCCAACTTTACGTTTCGGATTCCCAAACTGTTCATGGTTGCAACTGTGTCTTTCAAAGCGTTGACGCAGGTTCTGAACGCGTAGCTTTTCTCCAAGCGCCCATAAAACCCGGTGTGGAAAACTACAACGTAAGCACCCATCCAGTTCGCTGCAGTGGCGCACGCGACTAAACGTTTCTTGCTTGCCTCCACAACCTCTTCTTTGCCACAGAGGTTCACATAATAGGACCCGTGCATGCTAATCAAAACATCATTTTTTCTCGCTTCAGCACCAAGGCTCTCAGCGTCTTCACGTTTCATCTGAGGCTTTTGACCCCACCGGACAGCTTGATACTCAAAAGCGTCGAGGTTTTCTTCACGCAAAAGCCTCGGAACGTCAGGTAACCGTGCCCCAAGGACTCTGAATAAAGGTGGAACCCCTGCGGGGCCAAAACGAGGGTGGTCAGCCATGCAATTCACTCTTTTGAGGTTGAGGTTAGATGTGAAAGCGCTACTTTCTCATTTAAACGTTGGCTCTACATACTAAATACGTATCGTATATCTGAATTTCTTATGCCCTACCTTTATTTTGCCGATTATCCAAGCCAAAACAGCGTTATGTAATTCAAAACACATCATTGGAAAGCGGATTTGAGGGGTAAGCTGCACAAAGAGACACACTCGAAACGCTTAAACATGTCAATTTAGAATTACTAGGCTATAAGTTCAACACATAGACGAAGTGTTAAACATAAACCGCGCAAAACGCCGACGTTATAGGATAACGGCTGGTTCGTAGAAAAATGCAAGAAGCAGAAAAAACGAAACCTCGTGAACTCTACCGAGACCGAAACGTGCAGATGCTGCTAAGCAAGTTTCTAAGCGGAGAGATTGAAACTCTCGAACCAGTTTACGATCCAGAAGTTGGGTATCACTATCCCGAGGTAGAAGCCATCGTCGGCGACGCGACACATGTAGGTGCTTTCCTAAACAAGCTTCATGAAGCTGGAATCTTGGAGAGGGAACTCTACGATAAAATCATTTATTGTCCACAATGCAACTCTGTCAAAGTAGCTGTTCGCTACTGTTGTCCTTTCTGCAAATCCTTCGATATTCAGAAAAGTTCGCTTGTTGAGCACGTAAAATGCGGATACATGGATGTAGAGGAAAAGTTCTACGACGGCGACAAGTACGTCTGCCCGAAATGCAACGAAGAAATGAAAAGACTTGATGTTGACTACAGGAAAGCTGGAATTTGGTGCACATGCCGAGAATGCAAAAAAAGCTTTGATACCCCTGTGCCCATGAATTTATGCAGAAACTGCGGTGAAACGTCCACTTTCGAAGACATTATAATCAGAGACGTTTACGCTTACACTCTGAAGGAAGACATCACAGCAGAATCTTCCCTAAACCTGTTTCTAGTCACTGCCATACGGGAATTCCTGATAAAGGAAGGGTTAACTGTTGAAAGCCCCGGGCTTCTTAAAGGCAAATCAGGTGCTAATCACTCATTTGACATAGTAGCCTATAGAGCAGACAAAGCCCAAGCGATGGTTGTTGATTTGGCAATGTCACAGGGAAACGTCGTAACCGAACAGCCAATTATTGCACTGTTCGCAAAAGTATTTGATGTTTCACCTGAAAAATCCTACTTAATTGCAATTCCCAGGGTCAGCGATAATGGAAAGCGAATGGCGGAGTTATACAAAATCCATGCGATAGAAGCTAAAAACCAAGAAGAAGCAATAGCTTCGTTAGAAGCAAGCCTTAAAAATGCTTAGTTCTCTGAAAAAATGGCCATGGTGCCTCTCTCTGTTACGACCCTAGCCACGAAAGCATCTTTCGGAAATTCTATATCATCTCGGTCATAAGTTGCTGACTCGCCAGAGTTCAGGAACAAGTCTGCATCGTAACGTTGGTGACTTGTGGAAGTTGAGATCCAGACAGCCACGATATGTAAACTAAGTGGTCCCGTGTTTTCTATATCCAGGCTGGTGCCCGATGAGCCGTGTTTTGCCACGTCTGTTATAACTACGGTTTCTTGTATTCTGTCTATGTCCAGCTGGTTCATCTGATAACTCCAAATGACTACGTTGCCAACTATGAGCACAATCAGCACTAGGCTTAGCATTACAACTATAACCGTGCTTATACCGCGTTTTCCGCGTTTAAGGCGCTTTGTAATAGCTTGCAATATGCGTCCCCCTCTTTGTTACAATATCTATGTAGTAAGATTCTTCAGAAGTCCAGTTGAAGTCTATTCGAAGCCAACCGTGCTTGTTTACCTCCAAACTGGACGCTCCGTTGAAAGATTGGCCTACATGGTCCACGTAAACATTTGAAACTTGGATGTCAGATTTACCTACGTTACTCACGTAAAGGTCTATTGTGCCAGCTCCACTGTTAAACCAGACGTCCTCAACGATAACGCGTTCACCCATGGTCTCCCTCAGGTTGGTGGTTATCATGAACGTGGCTGAAGTGGCAAGCGACATGATTGCGACTGCAACAACAGTGAGCAAAAGGTGACTGAGAACAGGCGTTATTGCCCGCTTGTCACGCAAAAACAGTTTAAATTTTTTCCTCACCTTTTCTTCACCTCACAAGAAGAACCTCAAAGCCACGAACCCCAGCAGCATCATAACTAAGCTGTGCTTTAACCCCGCGCTAATCGATCCTTCACCCATTTTTCCAGCAACAAGACCGCTGAAGAAGCCCTGAACAAGCGTCAAATGCAAAAAGATACGCTGCAAATCCGCAGGCGAAGACGTCGGCATCGAAAATAAAGCCACACCTTCCATGTCTGTAAAGAACGTTTTGAAAAGAATCACTATAGTAAACAGGAAAACGAAGAGAGCAACGTAGATTATAGCTATGTAAGGTCTCGTCTGTGTTTTACGTTCCTTCTCAAGCAGAAGGGTGGTTTGAACGAACTTGCCCATGGGGTCGAATACTTTTTCCACGCTGCCTCCTGAACGGCTGGCTTCAATTATCATGGGTACGGTTCTCAGAGTTAGCACAGTGCCGACGCGTCTTCCAAAAGCTAAAAGCGCCTCTTCGAAGCTGGCGCCCCAAGAAATCTGCACCGTCATCTTTTTCAGTTCAGGAGTCAACGGGCCATAGTCTCTTTCCGCTGCGTCCTCCAAGGCTTTAGGAAGCGTCATACCTATCTCTTGAGCCTGCACTATACTTCTGAAAAGGTCGGGTAAGTGCTCGTCGACAGATTTTCTCCATCTGTAATCAGCATAATTCACGATTGCTATCGGCGAAATCAAGGCGAGAAGACCGAAAAACACAAAGTCGTCCAAAGCTGTGGTGAAGCCTACGGTGAAAAAGCCGAAGGAGAATATAGCAACGGCTAACAGAACCGACATGACGACTACGATTTTTTTAGTTCTGCTTTCTATTTTCGGCATTTTCTCTACCATTTCGGCGATGTTGAATCTAGTATTATGAGGAATATCACGGCGCAGACTGGAATTAGCAGGTAAGTTAGGAGGCTTAACAGCAGCTCAGGGCTGAGCAAACCTATCCCGCCGCCGCCAAGCACCGACATAACCGACACCATTATAACCAGAAGCAACGGTCCAGTTAGAAGCAACGCTACATAAACCTCAGACAAAACGGAAAGGCTGTCGGAGTATTTCTTCAGGCTCAGCTTTTTCAGTTTCATAGCCGTCTTGAATTTCTCGCGGAGAAAGCCGCCCAAGTTGCCACCTGTGTGGATTGTGGATATTATTCCCTCTAGGGTGTCGCGGAACTTTTCGGAAGGGGTGCGGCTTGAGGCTTTTTCTAAGGCAGAGATTATGTCCAACCCGAACAGGTTGATGTTTTTGACTATTTCTTTGGCTTCAGTGGAAGCAGCTAAAGGCTGATTCAAGTTTGCAAGGGAGTGAAAAACTTTTTCTGGGGCAACTCCCGCGTTAGCTAGAATAGCCATGTAACCGGTTGTGAAGGGCAATTCGTCTTCCAAGTCTCGTTTATGCTTGTCCGCGTGGTAAACTGGGTACAGATAAAAGCCGATAACCGTGAACGCGCATGTGAACAGTGAGCCGCCGAACCCGAACATTAGTGCTGATGATAGGGACATGTTGGAAACGAAGAACAGCAGCACGGGAACCACCACCGCAACTGCCACAGTAATCAAAAGAGAAGCGAGAACTGTTAAGCTCACGTAAGCTTTGAAGTTAATTCTCAAACCTGACTGCTGTAGAGCCAAATCTAAATCCTGGAATAAAGGCATAAAACGCGCGGTTTTGTCACCCATCACCTGATACGCCAGGGATAACGGTTTTTCAAGAACTATTTTTGATTCTTGCACGGACAAGTCGCCCTCTGTTTTGGAAAGGGGTGAAGACAAATTCTGAAGTTTTGTTGCCAGACGTTTCGCGGAGGCTTTGAGTTTTTCCATGACCTGGCTTCTCATTTCAACCCCACTCTAGCTTTTTGGTAGACACGATTCGGGTTGGCGTAGTACTCTCTGATGACCTTAGCGACCTCGCTTTGGTGGCGAATACCCTGTTTCACCATCCAGTCCAGAACCGTCTTCCTGACCTTAAATTCACGTTTGATATCCTCTTCATCTAGACCCATTTTCTTCATCTGCTTCTCTAAGAGAGCGCTATCTCCTGAAGAACTGAACTTGTCGAATTTAGGGTTCCATCTAAACACTTCTTCAATCAGCATTTCACCTGTTTTTGGTACAAGCCCCTTTAATTCAGATGCGGCTCTCACGCGTCTTGCAGGTTTCCCATTAACCTCTGTTCGATCCATAACCAAAATGACGTTAGTCATGGCGATTAGCGACTTCGGAATATTCATAGGCGCAGCTTCAAGCCTCTTCACTACGGCTTCGGCGGATTCAGCGTGAATAGTAGACATACCCAAGTGACCTGTTGCCATGGCTTGGAAAAGCGTGTAGGCTTCTTCACCTCGAACCTCACCCACGATTATGTAATCTGGACGTTGTCTCACCGCGGCTTTCAAAAGGTCAAAAAGAGTTATGGTACTGCTTCGCTTATCGTCGCCTTTGAAACCTGCCCTTACAACTGAAGGAATCCAGTTTTCGTGAGGAAGATTAATCTCCTGTGTGTCTTCAACGCTTACAATTTTCATTTCAGGTTTTATAAACATGGACAAACTGTTCAGCAGAGTTGTTTTTCCGCTGGCCACGCCTCCCGTCACCATCACTGACGCCCTATTCTCTATGATAAACCACAAGTAAGCAGCCATTTCTGAGGAAATAGTATGGAAGGCTATCAGGTCTGAAATCGTCAAGGGGTCAGCTTTGAAACGTCTAATAGTGAAGGTTGAGCCTCTTCGGGTAACTTCACGCCCATAAGTTAATTGTATACGGCTTCCATCTGGAAGCGACGCGTCGAGAATTGGCTCGGCTATAGAGATGTTTTTTCCGGCAAGATATGCGAGCCGCACTACGAAAGAGTCGAGTTCAGCCGCGTCTTTGAACATGATGTTTGTGGGTAATGACTCGTATAGCCGGTGCCACACGTAAATGGGGATGTTTACGCCGTCTGTGGATATATCTTCGATTGAGGGGTCTCTCATTAACGAGTCTATTTTCCCGTAGCCTACGGAATCGCGTATTATGTAGTAGGTGAGTTTGTCAACCGCTTCTAGGGGGATACGCAGACGGTACTTTTTAATCAGGTACTTGATTTTTTGTCGCAGGTAGTTTTCTGCTTTTTCTTTGCTCTCTATTTCTTTCAGGTTTACGTCTAATTCATCCATTAAAAAATTCTTTATTTCACGAAGGTATTTTTCCTCGTCTTTATTGAGGGTGGGGTCTATGATTTCGTAGCGTGTTTTCTGTTTTTCTTTGTCTTTGACTATGGCTGCGTACACGTATGGCTCTTGGAGGGCGTAGACTTCTTGAAAAGACGCTGGTTTTTTGGCGGCGCTGCTTATTACGGCTGGTGCCTGCGGCTGTTCAATAATGCTTTGTTTTTTTATGCTTTGCCTTTTCTTCGTTTTGTAACCCTCCTTGGGTGAACTAGGATTTTGCGCGCTTTCAAAAAATATAGTGAGTCGGGAGTCTTAATAAGTTATATGTACCGCTAATCTTAACTAAAATTCACACCGAAAACCCAAACAGAATCACCCCAACCCCTAAACCCAGAAAAACCTTACAAAAACTGAGTTACCGCTGGAATAGGCACGTAAAGGCGAACATAGACCGCAACCACCAAAAGCCCAACAGTAATCGCCAAAAGAGCAAAATCCCCCCTACGAAGCCGCAACGCATACAAATTCGTACGTTTTTTTGTGGCGCCCCAAGCACGAGACTCCATGGCCTCAGCCAACTCAAGGCTCCGGCGAATAGCACTAACAATCAACGGAATAAGAATTGGCACGTAATTCCTAATCCTCTTCAGAATACCACCTTTCTCCAACTCCAACCCTCTAGCCTTCTGAGCATCCATGATCGTCTGCGCCTCTTCAGCTAAAACAGGAACAAAACGCACAGCAGTCGTAAAGGCAAAAGCAAACTCGTAAGGCACACGAGACTGCTCCAACGCCAACCCCAAATGGTCAGGCGACGTCGTTAAAAAGAAAACAGAAAAGGACTCAACAAGCACCACAAAGCGCAAGGTCATTGCAGCCGCGTTTTCCACATCAACCGCAGTCAGAACGTTACCTGAATAGAAAAAGCTAGTCGCTACGTTAATTATGAAAATGAACCCAGCTAGAAAAGCCGCGCCGCGAAGTGAACGTAACCATTCTTTTTGCACCCCCGCCAAGACAACAAAGGGAATCGGCATCAAGAAAAGGGCAATCAACGGAATAAGCTCGCCGAAGATAATTGCCGCCACAAACATGGCACAGACGTACACGAATTTCATTCGCGGGTCTAAATTGTGAATCGGCGAGTATACTTTGCGGAATTTTAAGCCGTCGAAAACGCTCATTTTCGCCTCTTCTCCAGATTTTTAAGCACTATTTCCTTCGCTTCATAAACATCAATTACGTCTTTAGGAAGCCCCAGAGACTCCAGTTTCAGGAAAACCTGCGCGATTTGCGGCAGAACAATGGATGACTGCGCTAAAACTTCAGGGGTAGTAAGGATTTCTCTTCCTTCACCGTCAGCGACAACGCCACCATCCTTCATCAACAAAACTCGAGGGTTGCATTCCGCCACGAATTCCACATCATGCGTAACTATAACAACTGTTTTCCCCTGAGTCTGCATCTGAACAATGAACTGTCGCAGCTTTTCCTTCTGCTGATAATCCTGCCCTATCGTGGGTTCATCCAGTATTAGAGTTTCAGGGTTCCACGCTAAGACAGAAGCTAAAGCAACACGTTTACGTTCGCCTCCGCTGAGCAGAAAAGGCGAAGTTTTTCGGTACTGCGCTAAGGCGAGAAGATTCAAAGCCCACGTAATACGCTTCTCTATGGTTTCCTCGTCAAACCCGAAGTTTTTCAATGCAAAAGAGATTTCTTCTTCAACGGTTTCGCTGAAAAGCTGATGGTCAGGGTTTTGAAAAACGAAGCCCGCGTTTCTCGATAAGGCTGCAACACTGGTTTTTGTTGTTTCCACTCCATCCACGCGCACCGTTCCTTCTGAGGGTTTCAGCAAGCCGTTGAAGTGTTTGACCAGTGTTGTTTTTCCCGCGCCGTTTTGCCCCATTATCGCCACGAACTCGCCTTTCTTTATGATGAGAGAAACTCCTTTCAGAGCTTCCACGCCGCTGGGATAACGAAAGTGGAGGTTTTCAACTTCAATCACTTGATTTTGAAAGCCTCCTGTAGCAGTTTTGCCATTTCTTCTGAGGACAAAGGAGTAACGTCTCCGAGTTTCAAGCCCTCTTTCTTGAGTATGTGATATAGTAATGTAGCTTTGGGGATTCCAACGCCGATTAGTCGGGTTTCTTCGGTGTTTAGGATTTCTCGGGGGTTACCGTCAAAACAGACTTTCCCTTCATCCATGATTATTATGTGGTCAGCGTATTTCGCGGTTAAGTCCAGCCTGTGCTCTACCAGCACGACTGTGATTCCATGTTCCTTGTTAAGTTCATGGATTACTTCGAAGATTTTCTCTGCGCTTAACGGGTCAAGGAAGGATGTCGGCTCATCCAAAACTATGATTTCCGGCTGCATAGCGAGAACAGCAGCTATTGCTACACGCTGCTGCTGGCCGCCTGAAACTTCGTGGGGAGACCTTTCCCGCAGGTCATGAATGTCTGTTAGCTTTAGCGCCCATTCCACTCTTTCCCGCATTTCTTCTCTGGGCATACCAAGGTTTTCCAGTCCGAAAGCCACGTCCTTCTCTACGGAAAGGGCGAACAACTGGTTTTCTGGGTTTTGAAAAACCAATCCCACACTTTTCGCCATTGCATGTGTCTCATGCGTGGTTGGATCCATTCCTGCTACGGTAATTTCGCCTTTCAATTCGCCTTGGTAAAAGTGAGGAACCAGCCCGTTGAAGCATCGGCACAGTGTGGTCTTTCCGCATCCGCTTGGACCAGTGATTAGAACGAATTCTCCCTTCTTCACTTTTATGGAGACGCCGTTGATTGACGGCTTTGTTCCGCCGGGGTAAGTGTATGTGAGATTTTTCGTTTCTATTATGGTCATGATTGCTGTGCCTGTCTATGTTACGCGTTATTTCCCCATTTAAGAGTAGCTACCCATTACTGATTAGAGAGCTGCTCCTTCACCAGCCGCAGGCAACGCTTCAGTCCTTTCTCCACTTGTCCTACGCCGTTGACTCCTGCGGCTGTAGCGTGCCCACCACCCATACCTTGAAGATACTCGCCTAAGGGCTTGGCTATGTCCCTGCCTAAGTGGATACCCGTTGTCTGATTGAAATCGCGAGCGCAGCGCATACTCATCTCAATTTTCTCGTTCTTTTGCCCAGCCACCGCTGCCATGTGTGCACCTAAATCAACTAACGCTCTTGCGGCAGAAGCCTGATAGGCGCTCACATGCGAAAGGGCAATTATCCAGTCCCCAACCTTCATAAGCTTGGCTCTTCGACATGCTTTCATCCTTGCGACACGCTCAGAAAAATCCATGGGCAACGAAAGCGAGGACAACTCTTCTTGAGGGTTCACGCCCATGTCGCTAAGCTCAGATATGGTCTTGAACGTTGAGGAGCCTGCCAAAACAAAGTGTCGCGTATCAAAAGTAATTCCGAGAAAAAGCGCCTTAGCCTCATTCAAACTTGGCTTCATGTTAAGCTGCTTATAAAAGTTGTAGACCATTTCACACGTGGATGAAGATGCCTCGTTGGTTATGCACAGTTTGGCTATTTGCTCGGTTTGAGGGTGAGCCGCATGATGGTCAACAACTATTATGGGCACTCCGCTGTTCACGACGCTTTCAGCTAACTGCCCCAACTGCTGAGTAGTATTAGTATCCAGCAACACAATAGCATCAGCTTGTTCCACGTCAGGCTGCAAGTTAACGGATATGGGAATATGCTTCAAAATATGCTTGGAAAGCCTGCTGACTCCCTGCCCTGCCCCAATTTCCACCGTCATGTTCGGTCTGTAACGTTTTAGCAAGCTTTGAAAAGCGTAGGCTGAGCACACAGCATCTGGGTCTGCGTTGTGGTGGCACAATAAAAGGACAAAGCAGGCTTGCGCTTCATCTAGAACCGTGGCTAATTCATTGAAGGTCATTTCAGGTTTCTCAGGTAAATTTCACTTGCCTCTAAAGCCTTTTGGACTGCTTCGTTCACCAACGCTTCAGCGTCAAAATCTTTGATTTTCGGTGAAAGAGACAAGTCTATTTCAACCGTTACGTTCACGGGTTTTGTTCCTTCAGCTTCCACACTTATATTCAGGTTATCCACCATCTTCAAAGGCATTTTTGACAGAATATATTTTCGCGCGGCGTTCTCAGCAGTTGAGCATAAAGTTTCAGTTTGCTCGGTGGTTAAGTCGGGTATCCCCAGCTCTTCCACACATTTCACCCGAGACTACTTTGATGGTGGCGAAACCGGCTTGAAATCCTCTTGAAGCTTCGCTTGAGCCTCTTTAACTTGGCTGCGTAACCTTTCTTCTTGGCGGGCGAGAACAGTGCTTCGAGTTTCCAGCGTTTCTTTCCTTTCGTTAAGCTCTTCAGCTACTTTGGCTTTTTCAGCCTTTATCAGAAGCGAGCCCGCTGCCTTGTAAACTAAAGCGTCATCCGCTGTTTTTTGCAATTCAGCCACGGTTTGTTCAACTTCAGTTTTCTCCATATCTACCTGCTGTTTCTGAGCTAAAACGGTCTGCAATGTTTGCTGCAACTGATTAAGCCTCAGCAAGCGTTCTTGAACTTGAGGTGGTAACTTTGAAAGTTCATCACTCATCTTTCATCATTCCGTCTGCACAGCAATAAGCACAGCCCTTAATTAAGCATTTTCCAAACAAAACCCAAACGCGCCCAAAACACTGAAAGGGTCTACAGCTGAAAATTAAAAACATAAATGTACAAAAAGAAACAGAAAAACTTGAATCTGAAGCAGATACGAGATTCACACCCAAAGGTTGTTGCTAAATGAGCAGGAAAGAAAACTACAAAGAGAATTTAACGCACCTCATAAACGAATATCTCAAAACAGGCACCGCAGAAAATGTAATGAACTATTTAACATCAAACAGCAATCTTCCCGGGCCTAGGGGTAATCTAGAATTAGCTGATGTGTTCGCTGACATTGTCAGGGATTACGGGGAAAGAGAGCATGAAAAATTGTGGAGCTTATGCCTGCAACTGTCTCAGTTTTCGCTCATTGAAGCACCTGTGAATAATCCAAAGGAATTTCTCGTGTTTTGCAGCGCTCGCGGCGTGGGTGCTCTGGGTACATCACAGAAATTCTTTCAAAAAGCAATTTCTCGTTTGAAGGAGTTGGCAAGTGACGCTAGATGGAGAACAAGAGAAGGTGTGGCGATGGCACTTCAGAGCATGATTGAAAAGCAGCCTCAACAAACTTTGAAAGAAATAGAGACGTGGATTGAAAGTGATAATTGGCTTGTGATGAGGGCAGTGGCAGCGGGATTAGCTGAACCTGCCTTGTTAAAAGACGAAAAAACTGCGAAAGCAGCCTTCGAGTTGCACAAACACATATTTTCTAAGATAGCCGTTACCAGAGAGCGGAAATCCAGTGAGTTCAAAAAATTGAGGCAGGGACTAGGCTACTCCTTAAGCGTCATCGTACGCGCGGTTCCCAGAGAGGGATTTGAATACATGCGACAACTTGCAGAACAGCAAGATGCAGATATTCTATGGATCTTAAAAGAGAATCTGAAAAAGAGTAGACTGGTCAAAAACTTCCCTGAAGAAGAAGCCTCAACAAAGAAAATGTTGAAATGAAGGATGAAAATGGTGCCGGGGGCGGGATTCGAGCCCGCGACTTCTGGCACTGGGCGTTTGGCCCTATTTGTCTCCAGATTATGAGTCTGGCGCCCTAAGCCAGGCTAGGCTACCCCGGCACGAGCTGTTTTCCAGTTGGTTGATGCCAGCTTTGAGGTTAACAGCTATTACCTGAGTTTTCATTCTGATTGATAAAGATTTAGCACATAAGCTTTCGTGCTTTTTTGGGTAATGTGTGCAGGTTGCCAGTTTGACTTTGAGGGGGAATGTTAAAGTATTATAGCTGGGGAATAGAGGAGTAATCTGAATTGAGAAGTATAGCGGAATTTAGGAGGCATATGTTAAGAATGAAATGTGCGAATTGCGGCGAAGAAATCTTGCAGAAAAACCCGCAGAAATGTCCCTATTGTGGAAGTACAGATCTGCTTTCTATGAAAGACATCATTCCCACGGTTGTTTCAGAAATTGACACGCTGAAGAAAGCTGGAAAATTTGAGGAAGCGGCTTTGAAGTATGAAGAGCTTGAAATGTACGATAAGGCTGAAGAATGCCGAAACCTCAACATGGGAAAAGTTAGCGCAATCAGTATGAAGTGCCCTCATTGCGGCGCAACTCAGCCATTCTCGTCAAAAAACGACGCCGTGAAATGCAAGCGTTGCGGCAAGAATTATGGTATTCCAAAAAAGGTTCTTGACTTACTCTGATGCCCTGTGCAGCTGAGAAGCCAAACTGGTAATACAGGCTGTATTGCTTGGATTTTGGAGAGGGAGGGTAGTACTTGCAGCTAAAGGAGAGAAGAAAGAGAGAAAAACTGCAAGCTCCTTTTCCCTTAAAATGTTTACTGCCGTTTTATGCACTTAAACGATTTTCAGAATTATACCAGAATTTTGTCTAAATTCACGCGAACTACACCGGGATTTTGAGGTAGCTCGTTCTTGGTGGCATGAAGCTGAATGGTTATGGCTAAAAATATTAGAAACGTGACGCTTAATTTAGGTTGTAATGTCGGACCTTAAGAAGCCGTCTCCTGCCACGATGAGACGGATTTATTATGCTTTAGTTCGGAAGCCGCATTCGTTTGATAACTTAGTTAAAGCGACGGGTGTTGATGAAGCCACGCTGGGTGCTGCTTTGGATTTTCTTAAAGATAAAGGGATGATTGTCAGCTACAAGGTCACTACTAAATGTGTGATGTTTAGAATGGTGCGGACCCAACCTTTGAGGTATGGGTGGAATTTTCCTTGGCTTGACCTTATGATGAGCATGGAAGACTGGAAAACCCCGTGGACCCAGGCATACAAGGAAGTGGAAGATGCTGAAGATAAGCTGGACAAGAGGTTCGTGAAGCTGCTTAAATACTTGCTTATTGACCCTAACCTGGACCTTATCGAGGTTCTAGAGGAGCTTGAAATGACTGATGTTCCACTGGAGACGTTTAAGCTTCACAACCAAGAACCATACTGCCTAGAATGCCTAAAGAAGGAGAAGCGGTTTGTGAGAATGATTTTATGTGAAAAAAGCGAAGAACACTGCTGCCCCAACTGCGGAATAGTACGAGAAACACTCCTAACCAAACGCCGCTAAAACCAACACCTTACAGACGGCAATCAGAGAAACAAGAGCTTCAATGTGTTGTTATAAATCGGAGAAAGATTGGCTACTGCTGTAGATCATAGTTGCCGAAACAGCCCATTTGTTCAATTTTACACTCCTCCGCTTTTGATTTATGAAAATGCACAAGTATTTCGGTTTGATCAAGCCTTGGATTTTCAGCAAAAAGTTCCCTGTCGCCGTGTCGAATCGCTTGAAGCACACGCCGCATTTCACGACGAAAGATCCATTCACGAAGAGAAGCATTACCAAAAACAAACCCTCCACAAACATGACAGTAACCATGCAAGCAGAGATTGTTTTGTTCAAGTTTCCATTCAGCTAAAACTTCGTCTCGCATAAACCGAGTATACCATTCGGAAATTTGTTCATTATCAAAAGTTAAGCCAATTGTCAGATACAAGTCTCCTGTCCTATCCGAGTGAGTTAGTGTATACCTCCTAGGTAAAGCAAAAACATCGCGTGCAACACCGTCAAAACGGACATGGAGTTTCTTGGGATCCAGACGACTCAACCAAATCAACCTCTAAAAATCTAATGAAACCACAACAAAATAAATCTCACGCGAGTTTTTAATCAGGAAAAAGCGAGTTCACTTTTGAAAAATCGAATTGGCCGACAGATATAGGAGGGATCAAGGTGTGACAAACAATAGAGAACCCACCCGTAAGCGCTCATGTGAAATCAAACGTGGCTACGGATTGAGCTTAAAGTTTCTCGACTTTGGAGGTTGTTGCGATGTATGCGGTTGTTGCTAAGCCTATGAAAAGTCCTGTTTCAACTACGCCTGGAATCATTTTAAGCTTAACTTCAAGTTTTGCGGCGTTGCGTATTACGCCGAAATCTGCGTCTATGACTGCGTTTCCGTTGTCTGTTATTACGGGTCCAACTTTGCCTTTGCCTTCTCTCAGAACTGGGTTTCCGCCAGCTGCTTCTATTTTGCTCTTCACTAGGGCAATGGCGAAGGGTATAACTTCAACTGGCACAGGTTGACCGTTTTCGCCTAGTGCGTTTACTCGTTTGGTTTCGTCGGCTATGATGATGTTCTGTTTTGACGCTGAAGCCAGGATTTTTTCTCGTGCTAATGCTGCACCCATGCCTTTTATGAGGTTGAGTTTTGGGTCTATTTGGTCTGCGCCGTCGATGGTTACGTCGATTATACCATGTTCTTCTAGTGTGGTTACTGGGATTTTGTGTTTGGCTGCTAATAGAAATGCTTGGTAGCTTGTTGGTATAGCCAGTAAGTTTAGGTTTTCACGTTTTATTTTTTCGCCCAAGGCTTCTATGGCGTATGCGGCTGTGCTTCCGCTTCCCAAGCCTACGACAAAACCGTCTTTAACGTGTTTAACTGCTTTGTGTGCTGCTTTCTGCTTGAGTGTTTCAAGGTTTTCAGGATTCAATTTCCATTTGCCCCAGCTTGTCTAAGACTTTTTCCACTTCGCTTCTTATTTCTTCTATGCGTTTTTCAGCTTCGCTTTTCGGGCTTGGTTTCTCTGCAGGTTTTCGTCTCTTTCGACTCTTCTTTTTCTCTTCGTCCTCTTCTTCCTCTTCGGCTTCCTCGTCTACTTCTTCGAGCAGTGTTTTTGGCATTTTTACGCGTACTTCTTTGACTGGTTGCACGTCGATTTTTGACCGTAATGCTTCGACTTTTGTGGTTAAGTCTCCGAAGCGTTCGCTGAAAAGTTTCATTAAGTCTTCTTGCATGCCTTCAAGTTCGTGTAGCGCTACGATGGTTTCGTCTTTCGCCATAGATTCTTTGACGGTTTTCATGCGACTTTTGTAGGATGCCGCAAGCCTTTCACGCTCTTGCTCGCTGATTTTTCCTTCTGCGTGAGCTTCGTAAAGCCGTCTTAGGGAGTCGCTTAAAATTTCCCTTTCCAAGTCAAGAATGCGCAGTTCATCTTTTGCTTGGGATGCATCGTTTGTCTGCACGCTTTTCGTAACTTTAAACGGTAAACCCTTAAACTCTGGTTCCTCTTTTGTCTGCACCACTGAGTTTTCAGGTTGCTTCTTACGTAGTCTCATGGCGTAAATTACAATCACGCAGGCGATAATCACCACTAACGCCACTGCCGCAATAATTGTGGAATCCTCGAAAGCCATGATATCCTCTGTACTTCATTGGTTTTTGAATATATATAAATTATATAGCGTATTCCCGAATTAATGCTTACATGGAACCCAAAATAAAGAAAAACTTCTAAGCAACTGCTCCTTGGCTAAGAACTGAAAAAACGAAGCACACGAACAATGCAAGCGAAGACGAAAAACTCACGCGTGATTTTTTCAATAGCCCCCTTTAAATAGAAAATATAAATAGTTCTGAGCGCAGGCTTGAGGAAATGCTTGAAGTGGAGCCTCGGGCGGGCTTTGATCCCGCGACCGCCGCCTTACCAAGGCGGTGCCCCACCAGGCTAGGCTACCGAGGCGTATTGAATTCTCTCTGAACAAAACGTGCGCTATGAAATAAAGAGCTTACGGTTCCGAGGGGTCAGCTCCGCGTTAAAAACCGCCCATTTTTTCAATGGATTCTACTTCGAACTATAACACTATTTGTTTTTTGGAGATTGGCCCGATTCTGTATAGGACTTCGGCTTCGTGGCCGTCGTTTTCAAAGTCTTCTTCGTTGAAAAGTGTTCTTTTTTCGCATTTTGTGTTTAGCAGTTCGGCTAGTTCGCAAAAGTTTCTTTTGGAAATTTTGTTTGATGGGTTCACTGTTCCTTCGAAATACGTGGCGTTTGTTATCTTGATCTGGTGTAGAAGCATGCGTTTTTGTAGACTGTGTCCGCGGTAGTCTCGGTGAACAACGGTTTCCCAGTTGAAAAAAGTGTCAGGTCTAGACGGCTGGATATAACCTGAGGAAAACGCGATTATTTTTCCGTTATGTTGTGCTACAACGCAGGTGTCTGAAAAGTCTTTGGCGAGAAGAAAATAGGTATAGCGGGAATTCAAACCAACATACGGCCTGTTTGCCACAAGCAACCTGTAAACTTCTGTTACATCTTCTATCTTCACATTTCTGATTTGGAAATCCAATCTCTCGTCTTCAGGCATCGTAAACACTGGGCAAGCTAGTCTTTGTTGTTTCTTCGTTCTAAACGCGAATTTCCATTCGGCACCAGCGAAATTTCATCATTAGCGTCAGTTAACAATTTTTCAATGCCTATGGCTTTGGTTTCGTCAGCCTCATCCAGCTTCAACTGTAAAACGCAGTCCTCGCAGTTTCTGTCGCAGAAAATCGGTTCGTAACTGTCAGGTTCCTTGTATGTAGTTATGATTCCCTCGTAGTTTCTTAAAACAACCTTGTTTGTGGAGTAAGAAATAAGGTAGTTGGGCATAATGGGAATTTTTCCGCCACCGCCAGGCGCATCTACAACATAGGTAGGTACTGCAAAACCAGTAGTGTGCCCTACGAGGCTTTCCACGATTTCAATACCTTTCCCAATGGGTGTTCGAAAATGAGAAAGCCCTTCAGAAAGGTCGCATTGAAACAGGTAGTACGGTCGCACCCTGTTCTGCACGAGTTTTTGATTAAGCTTCTTCATGATTCTTGGACAGTCGTTTACGCCCGCAAGCAGCACAGATTGATTCCCCAGTGGAATCCCCGCATCTGCCAACTTCTTAAGTGCCTTTCGAGCTGAACGTGTAAGCTCTCTTGGATGATTAAAATGCGTGTTCAACCATATCGGATGATGATTTTTCAGCATATTCACAAGCGCATCGGTTATTCTGTAGGGAAGAACAACAGGCACCCTTGAGCCAATTCGGATTATTTCAACATGCGGAATTTCCCGTAACTCCGTCAGAATCCAGTCCAAATAGTCGTCAGGCAACATGAACGGGTCTCCACCTGAAAGCAGAACATCACGGACTTGCCGGTTGTTTCTAATGTAGGTGATACCCTTCAGTATTTGCTCCTTTGAAGGAATATGATCAGGGTCACCCACCTTCCTTTTCCGCGTGCAGTGCCTGCAGTACATGGAACAACGGTTGCTGACGAGAAAAAGCACTCTATCAGGATAGCGATGCGTAATTCCTTCAACCGGGCTATCTTCGTCCTCATGCAGAGGGTCAGACATGTCATACCTTGAAATCTCAAGTTCAGCTGGATTAGGAAATGCCTGCTTAAATATCGGGTCATTCCGGTAATTTTCTTTATCTATTAAAGACGCGTAGTACGGGGTGATATTCATCGGAAACTTGCTAATGGTTTTTTCAAGCTCAGCATGCTCCTCTTCAGGTAAAACAATCCCAGTTAACCTTTCGAAAGTAGCTATATCCCTTATTGAATGCTCCAGTTGCCACGTGTAGTCTTTCCAATTGCCATCTGGTATATGTCCACTAACGTTTTCCGCGATAGTTTTTTGATAGAGGGTAAGCATGGTTTTTTTGTTACTCACGATAACGACTCCAAAGGAAAAACAAGCTGAAACTTTTGATAGAAAAAGACTATCTCATCCCAAAAGCTTGCTTTTCACGTTTTTGTTGCGGTACTTGCGGCTACTTATATATTTTTACGTCAGAAAATCGTAAAATTTGAAATAGCCAATTCTTCTGAGGGTGATGAAGACCACTTAGAAATGGCAAAACATTTACTTTTCGTATGATGATTGAGAACATTTATTAGATGCCGAACGGTAAAGCGGACGGTTAATCAAGCTTACTGCCTTTTAGGCTTATTGGTCAGGTCATTAACGCTTGGGTTTTAAGCTTGGCAGAAAATGCAGATAGGTCGCCAACTGTTAGGGAGGTGAAGTTGTGCCAACTCATGGTTCGCTTTCAAAAGCCGGTAAAGTTAGAATGCAAACTCCAAAAATAGATAAAACAGCAAAAAATAGCACTCATGGTCCAAGAGTTAAAAACCGCAAGTTGTATCATAACCGCGTAGAGTTATGCAGAAACATCGGTCAATTCAAGATGGATAGTTACCGTCGCCGATGAAACCCGCGTAAAAGCGGGAGGCGCTTCACGCTTGCTTTTTGTCTAGAAGTGCATGGTTGTTATTCCTTGTTTAATCATGCCCGTAATGTTGTTTTTCAAGTCTTCATAGCATGCGCTCAGTCGCTGTGCGTCCTGCTTGGACATGCCTTGCTGCATGAGCTGCTTTTCAAAGGCGCGTCTAGTCTTGCGGACTCTTCGGCCTAGAGTCACGTAGACCCAAATCAGATTAAGGACCACTATCGCCAAGTGAGGAATCGACTTGAACAGTGTGGCAGCTATTGAAACTGCACTCATGACAATCACCTTTTTGTGGGAAAGAGGAGGTTATTCCTCTTCCTCGCGCATTTTGCTGTGTATGCGTTTTTCGATGTGCCTACCTATTTCGTCTCCTCCGTGCGAACCCCATCCGCCTTTTCCAGCGTTTCTAAGCACGTCGCCGAGGCTCGTGAAAGTCCGCATGTATTCCTCAGTCATTTTCACGGCGACTGGCTCAGGCAAGCCACCGTCTTTTAGTTCTTTATAGTATGCTGCTGCAGCTTTACCCATGCTTCTGCCTGCCTCTTCAGAGAACACCGAAGACAAGATGCTTTTGATCATAGCGGGGATTTCAGAGGAAACAACGCTCAGTATTTCTTTGATGTTTTCTGGGTCAACCTCTTCATGTTTTGCCATATTTTTCACCTCAAACACAGTATAGACTGGTCACTGTAGTTAGGTATTCTGCGTAAAAGTGACCACGTTACTGGTCAGCCTGCTTAACCAACTCGTAAGTTGGAACCTTCCCGTCATTCTTGGACAGGACCCCCTCGTCCTGCAGCTTCTTCACTCGCTCACGAATTATACGCCTGCTCGCTTTACCGCGCATTCCAGTCACCTGCCGAGTAATCGCCGAAATATTCAAAGCGCCCTTAACAGCTAACGCTTGAATTATACAACGGGAAATCTCGTCCTGTGCAATCTGTTTTCGACGCAAATAGCGCTCCGCGTTCTTCAACCGTTCAGCAAGCTTCAAAGGTTCACCGTACACGCCTACGCTAAGCCGGGCTAGTCCCACCGCGGCAGCCGCTGCCCTGTTTTCGGGGTTCTCAAGAATCATCTTTTCAAGAAGGTCAAGCCTGGTGATTATCTCATCGAGCTTTTTGCTCAGGTTTTCCACGTTGGAACCGGATTTTTCTTTTCGTCTGTAATCAGGCAACACATTCTCGTACTAGAATACTCGTTTCTGTTTAAATGGTTGACTACCCACAAGTTAACCTGCAACCAATAAACATGAAAAAGCACGCACCCACCGTTAACAAAATATTAAAGGCGGAAAATCTACTTTCAAGTCTTAACAAGCTTGACAGCGGGGGTCTCCCAGTCTGGTCAAAGGAGCAGGGCTTAGGACCCTGTCGCGTAGGCGTTCGTGGGTTCGAATCCCACCCC
>JAFGLT010000086.1 GCA_016927895.1 Candidatus Bathyarchaeota archaeon
TATTCTTGCTTGTGATAGTCATTTTTGCGCCAAAAGGACTAACTCCTCTTATAAAGAAAGCCTACCACTATTTACTCAGAAGCTTCAAGGAGGAAAAAGACACATGAAGGGAAAAGACATCTTCCGAGAAAACTTGGGTATTCAAATCATCGAAGTTAAAGACGGCTACGCAAAATTATCTCTTAAGATAACGAAAGACCACACAAACTCTATAGGTGCCGCTCACGGCGGAGTAATCTTTTCCCTTGCGGATTGCGCTTTTGCGGAAGCTTGCAACTACGGGGACAACGTTGCCGTCGCAGTGCAAGTAAGCATAAACTACCTGAAACCCGCTTTTGAAGGAGACAAGCTCACCGCTGAAGCAGTCAGGATATCAGACGGAAAAACCCTCGGTCTATATCACATAACAATATCCAAACCAGACAAGAAAATAGCCGTCTTCTCAGGACTCGCATTCAAAACTTCCAACTAAACGTCAATAACAAGCTCAACTACCAGCTGACTCTATAAATAAGAGGGCTATACGTTTTTCCACACGCTAGAACACATAGGTGTTTACTCGGAATACTTATTTTTGATTAGTGTTTTCCGAAACGCTTTTATTCGCGGAGCAACGTCTCATTCAACAGGTTCGAAGCTACAATGACAAATAACTCTGGAAAAGAATGTTGGTCTTCGCAGTTCTTTAGCTTCGGCTATTACTTTTATTATTATTTTAGTTAAGCCCAGACTTGACAAAAATTTTTTGAACAAGTTTTCTGGGCGCAAGGATGGTTAAATTAGTGAAAAGTGAAAAATCTGGCAAAAAAATTGTGGTTAAATTCGGTGGTTCTAGCCTAGCAGATCACGAAAAACTAGCTAAGGCTGTAGCAGCCGTAGCAAAAGAAGCCACTAAAGGCGCCAAAATCGCCGTGGTAGTTTCAGCCATGGGAAAAACAACCGATATACTCATGAACACGGTGAAAAACACTTCAAACGGAAAACTGGAAAAACACGAACTAGACGACATACTCTCCATGGGCGAAAGAACAAGCGTACGCGTATTCGCCGCAGCCCTCAGAACCAACGGCGTAGAATCCTGTTACATAGACCCAACAGACGATAGATGGCCAATAATAACCGACGCAGCATTCTCAAACGCAAATCCCATCCTAAAAGAATGCACAATAAGAATCCAAAAACGCATACTCCCCATAATAGAAAAAGGCACAGTGCCAGTAATAGCAGGCTTCGTCGGCAGAACCAGCGACAAAAAAATAACCACGCTTGGACGTGGAGGAAGCGACACCACCGCATTCATTTTAGCACAAGCCCTAAACGCAGACGAAGTCGCCATAGTCACCGACGCTGACGGAATAATGTCCGGAGACCCAAAAATCGTCACAAATCCAGAAACGCTACCAGAAATCGACGTCAGCACTTTAGTGGGTCTAGCTGATTCAGGAGCAAAATTCATCCATAGCAAAGCCCTGAAATACAAACCGCAATCCATACCTGTAAAAGTCATCAACCACGCTCACGGCGACTTAAGCCAGAAAGGCACGTTGATTACTGGTACGTTGGCAACCGAACTTGACGTGGAAATAGCACATCCCTCACCCGTAGCGGAAATAACCATAGTCGGCAACAGAGTCTCCGAAAAGCCCCGTATCCTAATGGAAATAGTGAAAAAAACAGGCGCACACACGCCACTGCTAGGCATGTCAATGAACATGAACTCCGTTATCCTATACGTCGCCCAAGAGGAAAACATAGATAAACTCTTCAACCAAATCCACAATATAACCTTAAACAACCCTGAAACCATAGCCATGGCAGTCAAAAAAGATCTGGCATTCCTGAAAACCAGCGGAGTTGGCCTAGAAGAAACCCATGGATTAATCGGAAAAATATCTGAAAACCTACGGGTCAACCAGATAAACATTTACGGAATACTAACAATCACATCAAGCATACTCCTCTTCACAGATTGGAGCGAACGCGAAAAAGCTCTACAGCTAATCAGACACTCATTAAAAAATCCATTAACAAAAAAGGAATGAAAACCAATGAACCAAGGTAAAAAACGACGACTAAAAAGAATCCTACAAAAAGACAACCGAACCGTAATCGTCCCAATGGACCACGGCGTCAGCATGGGCCCCATAAAAGGCATAACTAAAATGCAAAACATAATTGACCAGCTTCTGAAAGGAGGCGTTGACGCCGTAGTGCTGAACAAAGGCATAGCCAAACGAGTCGACATAGACAACGCGGGATTGATAGTGCACCTTTCAGCCATATCAACCCTCACCCCCAACGCAAACAACAAAGTCCAAGTGTGCACCGTCCAAGAGGCAATCCGCATTGGCGCTGACGCAGTCTCAGTACACATCAACGTAGGCGCACCAGAAGAAGACAAAATGCTTGAAAAGCTGGGCAGAGTCGCAGACAAATGCGACGTTCACGGAATACCCCTACTGGCTATGATGTACCCGCGAGGTCCAAAAATAAAGAGCGAACACGACGTTGAGGTAGTGGCCCACGCAGCTAGACTAGGCGCAGAGCTCGGCGCTGATATAATCAAAACAAACTACACCGGAGACGTAGATTCTTTCAAGACGGTTGTGGAAGGCTGCCTAGTACCAGTCATAATTGCAGGCGGCCCAAAATGCAAAACGGACCAGGAAATCCTCCAAACAGTACATGAGTCCATAAAAGCTGGTGGCGCTGGCCTCTCCATCGGAAGGAACGTGTTCCAGCACTCAAACCCCGCTTTGATGGTTAAGGCGATGTCCGCGATAGTTCACAAAGGCGTCTCTGTTGAGCAAGCTCTAAAACTTCTAGGTGAATCCCATTGAAGGAACTCTGGATCACAATAGAGCCAAACACTTCCGAAAAAAGCAAACTGCAGAAACTCGCCGCAGAAAACGCAGACTTCATGGTTGAGAGTACACGTGCCAGTAGCTGTTCAGGTAAAGACGCAGTAACTGTGCTTGGCAGTTTCGACGAGAAAACCATCACGCAGTTGAAGCAGGACGGCAGCAAAGTCGCTTTGAAAATAAGCATGAAAGGCAAAGAAGATGAGAACACTGCCGTGAAAGCTGCTGAACTTTCAACTGATTACATTATTATTAACTGCCTTGACTGGCGTGTAATTCCACTGGAGAACCTTATTGCTAGAACTCGCGGTAAGAGCAAGCTAATCGCAGAAGTCTCAAATGCTGAAGACGCCAAACTGGTTCTGGAAACACTGGAATTAGGCGCAGACGGCGTTCTTCTGCACACAGCAGACGTTGAAGAACTCAAAAAAGCCATAGCTTTAGTCAAGGAGCAAGCCCCCGAAATCACGGTGGTTCCCGTGAAAGTCACCGCCGTGAAGCCGATTAGCACTGGCGCAAGAGTTTGTGTTGACACTTGCGATCTCATGGTGCCTGGTGAGGGTATGCTTATTGGAGTACAGGCTGCTGGATTCTTTCTTGTCGAGGCGGAAGTGCACGAAAACCCGTACGTGCAGTCTCGTCCTTTCAGAGTTAACGCTGGTTCTCTTTCCATGTACACTTTGGCGCCGTTGCAGAAAACTCGGTATTTGTCAGAGTTGAAAGCTGGTGACGAAGTGCTCATAGTTGACAGAAAAGGCAAAACGCGACCCGCTAGCGTGGGGCGAATAAAAATTGAGCTTAGACCCTTAATCCTCGTGGAAGCCGAAGTTGAAGGAAAGAAAATCAAGACGATACTGCAGAACGCGGAAACCATAAGGCTTGTAACCCCGAAAGGGTCAAAACCAGTGACAGAACTTAAAGCTGGCGACGACGTTTTAGCCCACTTAACCACGAGCGCAGGCAGACACTTCGGCGTAGCAGTACCTGACGAAACGGTGATAGAACGGTGACCCCTAGAATCTGCGTGTCTATTCTCCCCCAAAACGGGGCGGAAGCACTTAGGCTAATCGAAAAAGCAGAGGTCGCCCACGCAGATTTCATAGAGGTAAGACTTGACCGCCTTGAAAATCTCGGCGGATTAGCTGATTTAGCGGCTCACGGGAAGACACCGAAAATCGCCACGGACAAGGCATCCCGAAAGGAAAGTGCACATCGCCAGATGTTGATAGCCGCAGCCAAGAGCGGCTTCGAATACGTTGACGTAGAATTGTCCACGACGCAGCTTGAGGGCTTAGTTAAGGAACTGAAGGAGCTGGGCGCTAAGCCAATTGTGTCCTTCCACAAGTTTGGCGCTTCCCTAAACCTATCAGAGTTGAATAACGTTCTTGAAAGAGAAATGTCCAGCGGAGCTGAAGTGTGCAAAATCGTGACAACCGCGAAACAGATGGAAGATAACCTCACCACTCTGAACTTCACGTCAGTAGCATCAAGCAAGGCGAAAGTCGTGTGTTTCTGCATGGGTGAACTCGGCAAGGTTTCTAGACTCTTATCACCATTGTTCGGTGGCTTCTTCACCTTTGCCTCGCTTGACCGAGGAAGCGAAACAGCCCCTGGACAAATAACCATTCAAGAAATGAAGGCATCTTATGAGCTTCTGGGGTAAAAGTGATGGCTATCTCGGGAAAAACACGAGTGTGCGGCGTTATGGGCGATCCCATAGGACACACTCTAAGCCCGACTATCCACAACGCGGCGTTTCATCATCTTGGGCTTGATTTTGTTTTTTTAGCATTTCACGTGAAAACTGCTGACTTGGAAAACGCGATGCGCGGCATGCGCGGTTTAGGCATTCACGGGTTAAACGTTACTATGCCCCACAAAAGGGCGGTAATCAGCTGTCTGGATGAGGTAGACTTCACTGTTCGTTTTCTTGATTCAGCTAACACCATTCTAAACAGGGATGGCAAGCTTTCAGGTTTCAACACAGACGGAGTTGGTGCGTTGAAAGCTCTCCTTGAAAACGGCGTTGGTCTGTCCGGGAAAAAGGTTCTGTTGCTTGGGGCAGGAGGCGCTGCAAAAGCCATCGCTTTCGTGCTTGTCCCTGAAGTTGGAGAACTTGCCATTTTGAACAGATCAGCTGAAAAGGCAGAAGAATTAGCGGAAACGTTAGAGCATATGTTTAACCAAAAAGTAGTTGGTGGAGCGCTCTCCCCAGATGCCATCAAGGCGAATCTGCGGGATTCAGATGTTCTGGTTAACGCGACTTCTGCAGGTATGAAACCGCACCTCAGCCAAAGTCTAGTAGCCCCTGAGTGGTTAAGGTCTGACTTGGCTGTGATGGACATAGTCTATAACCCTGTTGAAACAAAACTGGCTATAGACGCCAAAGCAGCAGGCGCCAAAGTGGTCAGCGGCGTGGAAATGTTGATTTACCAAGGTGCCGCATCCTTTGAAATCTGGACTGGCAAGTCTGCTCCAATAGAAGTCATGAGAAAAGCAGCGCTAAACAAACTTTCAAGCAAAGGTGAAGGCAAGTGACTGGGAAAGCTGAAGCAGTAGCTCACGGCGCGGCAACAATTGTTAACGCGATTGCTTTGGGTAAAGGTGCCGCTTTCGGAGTTGACTTGTGGACGAAAGCCGAAGTTAAGTTGACAGACGAGCCTCAGGTAATCACGGGCGAAATCACGTCAGACCACGCGGAAAGCACTGTTCTAATCGAGAGAACGGTAGCGCGAGTTTTCAAGTATTTCAATGTTGAGGAACGTTTCGGCGCCAAAGTGAAAACTTGGTCCAACATACCCGCCGCCAGAGGACTTAAAAGCAGCAGCGCAGCGGCAAACGCTGTTGCCCTTGCAACAGTAGCATCTTTAGGCAAGATGCTGGACGACTTGGAAGTGGTCAAACTCGGTGTGGCTGCGGCTTTCGACGCCAAAGTTACGGTAACGGGTGCTTTTGACGATGCTTGCGCCTCCTACTTTGGAGGTGCAGTGGTCACTGATAACCTGAAAAGAGAACTCCTTAAGCGGGTTACTTTGCCTGATGGCTTGACTGTTATGTTTCACGTTCCACCCAGAAAGGCGTACACTGGCGATTCAGACGTTAAAAGTCTCATGACTGTTAAGCCGCTTGTTGAAGTCGCTTACACGGAAGCGTTGAAGGGAAATTTTTGGCCGGCGCTGTCGCTTAACGGCGTTATCTACTCATCAGCTTTGGGTTATGACGCTTCAGTGGCTTCGGATGCGTTAGCTGCTGGCGCTTTAGCTGCTGGGCTGTGCGGGAAAGGTCCTGCGGTAACCGCAGTGGTTTCCAGCGACAAAATCGACTCCGTTCGGACAGCGCTGCAAAGCCATGAGGGTGAAGTTCTGGAGGCAAACTTGAACCATGAAAAAGCCAAGGTGCTTAACCAATGACTGATGTTACAATCAGGAAAGCTGAAAGGCTGAAGGGTGAAGTCTGTGCTCCACCGTCTAAAGCCTACACGCAGAGAATGCTGATAGCATCCGCGCTCGCGCATGGAACCTCCACGATTTCAGGTCCCCTGGTTTCGGATGATACTGAGGCGGCGTTGCGTGCGGTCAAGGCTCTAGGCGCAAAAGTAGCGACTACGGGGGACTGCTGGACAGTTGAAGGCGCCCAGCCCCTTAAAAGCGCACAGGAGCCAATAGACTGCGGCGATTCTGGAGCTACCTTGCGGTTCACGACGCCTATAGCGGCGTTGGCACCTGAGTCTTCGGTGTTTGTGCTTGGGAAATCCTTAGAACAGCGCCCTATAGCGCCTCTGCTTCAAAGCCTCAGTCAACTCGGGGTTGAGGCTTATCATAAAAGTTTCGACGGCAGGGCAGCTATCGTTGTTGAAGGCGGCGGCATTGCAGGAGGAAAAACCTTCATGCGTGGAGACGTAAGCTCCCAGTTCATTTCGGGGCTTATGTTCGCTTGTCCAATGGCTAGAGCTGACACGGAAATAACCTTAGCCACGCCTCTCGAGTCTAAAGAATACGTTAAAATGACTCATGCGGTTCTCGCTGAGCACGGCATAAAAATACATATTTCAAGAGACTTTGACTACATCCATATCCCAGCGAACCAAACATACAAACCGTGTAGTCACAGGGTTCCAGGTGATTTTTCGTCTGCCGCTTTCCTTCTCGCTGCCTCGGCTATCACCAGCTCTGATGTGCGCGTCAAGAATCTCGATTACGAGGTGACGCAGGGTGACAAGGCTATACTGGAGGTTCTTAAGCGTATGGGCGTGAACGGAAGGGTATGCCCAGACAGCTTTGAGATAGAGGGGAACGGCGGCTTGCTTGAAGGCGTTGACGTGGACGCGAGGGATATTCCTGATTTGGTTCCTGTCTGCGCGGTTCTTGCGTGTTTCGCAAAAGGCACTTCTAAAATACATGATGCACATAGACTTAGGTACAAGGAGTCGGATAGGCTATTGTCGCTTTACCTAGAACTGACGAAGATGGGAGCGCAAATCGTTATGGGTGAAGGCAGCTTGACAATTAACGGTCCATGCGCTTTACACGGCGCTGTGGTTAATCCGCATAATGATCACCGGATTGCCATGGCTTGCGCTGTTGCTGCGTTGGGCGCCAGCGGCGAAACCCAGATTCAAGATGCTGAGTGTGTTCGAAAATCTTATCCGAGATTCTTCCATGATTTACGTTTGTTAGGAGTGGATGTTGTTGGCGGGGAATTCGATAGGTAAAGACTTCGTGGTTACTTCTTTCGGAGAGAGCCACGGCAAATACGTAGGTGTCGTCATCGACGGTTGCCCAGCGGGAGTGCCGTTTTCCGAAAAAGATGTGCAGCCTGAACTGGAAAAGAGAATTCCGCCTCAGCCCGAGATTGTTTCTGGAAGAATCGAAAAGGACAAGGTGGCGATTCTTTCAGGCGTTTTCAAC
Source organism: Candidatus Bathyarchaeota archaeon (assembly GCA_016927895.1). Classification (GTDB taxonomy): domain Archaea; phylum Thermoproteota; class Bathyarchaeia; order Bathyarchaeales; family Bathycorpusculaceae; genus SG8-32-3. The sequence goes on from JAFGLT010000086.1 coordinate 7,769, forward strand.
GGCTTCACAACAGGCGCGCCCATTGCCATGATAGTGGCGAATAAGGAAGCTGATTCCAGCGATTACGAAGCCATAAAAGATTTGCCGCGCCCAGGACACAGCGATTATCCTGCCCACGTGAAGTACGGAGGCTTTACTGATTACAGGGGCGGCGGAAGGTTCTCTGGAAGAGTTACCGTAGCCTTGATAATGGCTGGCGCGGTAGCCAAAAAGATGCTCAGTGCATTCAATGTTGAAGTGTTGGCTTACACTAAGGCAATAAGCAACGTGAAAATGGACAGGGCTCTAAGTCAAGCGGAAATCCTCAAACTGCGGTACGAATCTGCGGTCAGGTGTCCTGATTTAGCGTGTGCCTTGGCTATGAAGGAGGCTATTGTTAACGCTAAAAAAGAGGGTGACAGCATAGGCGGCGTAATCGAATGCCTTGCCTCTGGTGTTCCAGCTGGTGTTGGTGAGCCGTTGTTCGACGCGTTGGACGCTGACCTCGCCAAGGTTTTGATGCTGGTTCCCGCTGTTAAAGGCGTTGAGTTCGGGGCAGGCTTCGCGGCTGCGGAGTTGAAAGGCTCAGAGAATAACGATGCTTATCAAATTAATAACGGCAAGGTTGTAGCTTCATCGAATAGTGCTGGCGGGATTTTAGGCGGTTTGTCCTCTGGCATGCCAATTGTTATGCGAGTGGCAATTAAGCCCACATCGTCCATCGAGAAAGAGCAGTGCACCGTTAACCTGTCCGAGATGAAGGACGCCAAGATAAAGGTAGCTGGAAGGCATGACCCCTGTGTGGTTCCTAAGGCGGTGCCTGTAGTTGAAGCTGCAGTGGCAATAACTCTTGTTGACCACATGATTCGGGCGGGTGTTATACCCAAAGTGTTGAAGGAGAAGAAATAATGCAGGACATCAAGCAGTTAAGAAAAAGAATCGACGAAGTGGACGAGCAGATTTTGCAGTCTCTGAGCGAAAGGGCAGAAATATGTCGTTGCATAGGCCAAGTTAAGGAAAGGAGTGGATTGCCCGTTCAGGATTTTCCCAGAGAAAATACGGTTTATGCGCACATCAGGGAAAAAGCCGCGGAGTTGGGTCTTGCCCCGTCTCATGTGGAAGCAGTTTACCGTCAAATAGTCCGAATGTGCAGTGCCATTCAGGATTCAGAAAGGAAAAGAAGTGAAACCAAACTGGAGAATTGACAGAAATGTTGTATGAGATAAATGAGAAAGCTTTGAAGTTGGAAAGTGAAGGTAAAAAGGTAATCAAGTTGAACATTGGCGACCCTGATTTGGAGACGCCGCCTGAGATTGTTGAAGCCGCCTATGACGCCATGAAGAGGGGAAAAACAAAGTATTCTTCTGCTTTCGGCGAGAAGCGTCTTCGCGAGAAGCTGGCTAGTATCCACCAGGTTTACGCGGATAATGTGATAATGACGCCGGGGTCGAAATTTGGCATTTTCTCCGTTATGTACCTGCTGCTGAAAGACGGAGGAAACGTGGTGATTCCTACGCCCTACTGGACGGCTTACGCGTTGACAGCGAAGACTTTGGGTGCTGAAACTAGACTTGTAAAGACTGAGCTTGATTCCAACTGGCAAATGGACCTTGAGACGCTTGAAAGCGCGATTGACAAAGACACGCGGATGATAATCCTGAACAACCCTAACAATCCTACAAGCAATGTTATTGACCCGAAAGTTCTTGATGGTATAGTGCGAATCGCCGACGATAAAGGAATCACAATTCTATCCGATGAAGTTTACGCGGACATAAGCTTCGTGAAAACTAAGAGCATTCTAGAATACGGTGGAGACCACATACTTGTAACTGGCTTTTCTAAAACGTTCACCATGACTGGTTGGCGACTCGGCTATGTAATCGCAAACACCGGATTGGTTGAAAAACTTGCGAAGCTAAACCAGATAACAATCAGCAACGTTCCAGTTTTCATTCAGGACGCAGCATTAACAGCGCTGGAGCTAGGAAACGAGATAAAAGAGAAAATACGGCAGGAATACCGAGAAAGGGCAAAACTGGCCTCCAATGTCCTGTCCAAGTCAAAACTGGAATTTTCAGAACCCAGCGCCCCCTTCTACATATTCCCAAGACGCCGCGGCTTAGACTCAGAAAAGTTCGCCTTGAACCTACTCGACAACGGCGTAGCTGTGGCTCCAGGAACAGCGTTCGGTGATTACAAAGAGCACTTCAGGATTTCTTTAACTGCGCCCCGCGACGACCTCACCACAGCTTTGAACAAGATTTGCGAGGCTGTTGAATGAGAATAGCCATACTTGGCGCGGGAAAAATGGGTGTATGGTTCGCCAAGTTCTTCATTGCAGAAGGCTACTCCGTGGTAGTAGCGGACAGGAAACAAGAGAAGTTAAAAAAGTTGAAACAGGAGCTTGCGGTTGAAACCGCCGATTTCGCGGAAGCCGTGGAGAAAGCGGACAAGGTGCTGATATGCGTGTCGATCAGCGCCTTCAAAGAGGTCATCAAGAAAATAAGCCCAGCAGTGCGCGACGGGCAAATAGTAATGGACATATGCTCAATCAAGGATGTCCCCGTGCAAACCATGCACAAGCACCTGAAAAGTAGCTTGATTTTGGGGATGCATCCTGTTTTTGGTCCTGGAAGCACCACCATCGAAAACAAAACTTTCGTTTTAACCCCTACTAACAGGCAAGAAGAAGCTTGTGCCGCGGACTTCAAGAAATGGTTAGAAACCAAAAAGGCCCGCGTTTTTGTGATGTCTCCTCAGAAACATGACCAGTTAATGTCGGTTGTTCTTGGCTTGCCCCACTTTCTAGGCTTGGTCGCCTGCGACACGCTACTTGAACAGGCTGATTACCCCGAAACCAAGGATGTGGCGGGCACAACCTATCGTATGCTGTTCACGTTGGCAGAGGTCGCAGCTCTCGAAAACCCTGACCTCTTCGCTAGTCTTCAGCTAAGCTTGCCTGAGCTAGATAAAATCGAGGGGTCGTTTATTGAGAAAGCGAATGAATGGTTGAATCTGATTAAGCAGAAAGACCGCGCCGCTATAACCCGCAAGATGGAACAGTTGAAAGCTAAGCTTACAAAAGCAAGCGGAGATTACGAGCGATCATACAAGACCATGTATGAAATGTTAGAGGCTACCGAGAACTAAAAAGCCTAAACCCGCGGTTGCTCGGCTCTGGGGTATGAACCCAAGATCTTTATGAACGTAGCGTACTTTTCAAGTGCTTTCAGTGCTGCGGTGCAGTTTTCTTCGGTTCTGTGTCCTTCGAAATCGAGGTAAAAATTGTATTCCCAAGGCTTCTGCTTTGTCGGTCTGGATTCGATTTTTGCAAGGTTTATGTCGCGTTTAGCGAATTCTCCGAGGGCGTGGTAAAGTGCGCCGGGGGTGTGTGTGGCAGCGAAAATTATTGAGGTTTTGTCTTTGCCAGTCACAGGTGTGTCTTTTTTGGATATGACGAAGAACCTTGTGTAGTTCGTTGGTGTGTCTTCTATTTCTTTGGCGAGGATTTTCATGCCATAGATTTCTGCTGCTTTTTCGCTGGCTACAGCTGCTGCATGTTTAAGCCCTTTCTCTTTGAGCATTTTGACGCTGCCTGCGGTGTCGTAAGTTGGAATTAGGTCACTGCCTAAGCGTTCAAGAAAGCTGCGGCATTGAGCTAACGCTTGAGGATGCGAGTAAACGGTTTTCACCGCTTCTAAGCTTGTGCTGGGGTTGGCTATCAGGCAATGGGAGATTCTGATTATGACTTCACCGGAAACCTTCAGGTTGTGGGTTAGGAAAAGGTCGTAGGTTTGGTTTACGCTGCCTTCCAAGCTGTTTTCTACGGGGACGACTCCCACTGGCACTTCTTGTTTGTCCACGCTTTCGAAGACTTCGGTGAGGTCTCTGCAGGGCTTGACTTCCGTTTCGTCTCCGAAAAAAGTGTAGACTGCGCTTTCGCTGTATGCGCCCCGTTCTCCTTGGAAGGCTACTTTCACTATTTCTTTCCCAGCTTTCGTTGTTTTATCAGGCACTTGTTTATCCCGTTAATCATTGCCTCAACGCTGGCCATGACTATGTCTTCTCGGGCAGCGCGGGCTGACACGATGTGACCGTGTTCGTCTTCCACTTTAATGACCACTTCAGCCACGGCGTTTGAGCCGCCTGTTATGGCTTCAAGGCGATACTCGTTTAGTCGGATTTTAGCTAAGTTGCTGGTCAACTTTTGTATGGCCTTCAGTACAGAGTCCACGGGGCCAACACCTGTCTCTGCTGCGATGTACTCTTTTCCGTCTAAGACCAGCCTGACAGACGCGGTTGGAATCACTTTAATTCCCGTTACAACGGCCATGTCGCACAAGTCAACGATTTTCTCTTCCGCGATAACTTCACCCATAACTGCCGAGGTCAACGCGAGCAGGTCAGCATCGGTCACCATTTTGCCTTTGTCACCTAACTCTTTGACGCGTTGGACGATTTCTTTCATCTGGTCGTCTGTGGGGTGTATTCCTACTTCTTCCAGTTCCGCTTTGATGCCGCGGGTTCCGGCTAGTTTTCCAGCCACAAGTTTTCTTGTGCGCCCCACTAACTCGGGTTTTATGGGCTCAAACGTTAAGGGCTTAACAGTTACTCCTCGAGTGTGAATTCCTGACTCGTGAGCGAAAGCGTTTTCGCCGACAATAGCTTTGTTCGCTTGCACGAACACGCCCGTTAACGTGGCGACCATTCGGGAAGTGCTGTAGAGCAAACGAGAGTTGATGCCCGTCTTTAACTTGTAAATCATGTGCAGAGCCATAACGACTTCTTCTAGCGAGGCGTTTCCAGCTCTCTCGCCTAAACCGTTTATGGTTGAGTGAACCTGAGTGGCACCTGCTTCAACAGCAGCTAACGAATTAGCTACTGCCATGCCGAAATCGTCGTGGCAATGAATGCTTATAGGAGTTTTAACTGCTGTTCTGACGTCTTCAATTATCTTGCCCATGGTCTTGGGAATCATGATGCCTACGGTGTCTGGGATGTTTAGCATGTCCGCTTTGGCTTTCTCTGCGGCTTGACACACTTTCTTCAGGAATTTTGGTTCAGAGCGGGTGGCGTCCATGGGTGAAAACTCGCATTTCAACCCGTGCTTTTTAACGTAGTCAACATGGTCGAAGGTCGCAGATAAAACCTGTTCGGGGGTCATATTCACTGCGTATTTCATTTGCACAGGCGATGTGGGAATGAAAACGTGAACAACGTCAACGTCACAATCGATTGCATCATCAATGTCGCTTTTTGTGGCGCGGGCTAAACCGCAGATTTCAGTTTCTAACCCAGCTTTCGCTATCTCTTTAACCACTCGTTTCTCACCTTCAGAGGACATGGGTGAACCCGCTTCTATGACGTCAACGCCCAACTTGCTCAGTTGACGTGCAATCTCGATTTTATCATCCATAGTCAGCGATACGCCCGGCGTTTGCTCGCCATCGCGTAGGGTGGTATCAAAAATTCGAATGTAATCTGAGTTTTTAGCTTTCATACGTTTCAACCAACTTTGACTGTTAAAGCTTCGGCTATGGCTTCAGCCATGCCAATGGTCGTGGTTTTGCCGCCTAAGTCTGGAACCGTGTTTCGTGCGTTCAGCGTTTTAACCACAGCTTCATCTATGGCTGCTGCTGCTTCTAAGCACTTTTGGTCATTGTACTTTTCACCCAGCCAATCCAGCATCATCTTGCCTGCTAGAATCATGGATAGGGGATTCGCTGTTTGTTTGCCTACCCTGTTGGGTGCTGAACCGTGAATCGGCTCGAAAAGTGCAAAGTTTTCGCCTATGTTTGCGCCTGGCGCCATGCCTAACCCGCCGATAAGCTGCGCTGCCTCGTCTGAGAGGATATCGCCGAACATGTTGCAAGTGCATAGGACATCGAAGTCTTGGGGTTCCTTGATTAAGCGCATAGACGCAGCGTCAACATACAACTCGTTGAAGGCTATGTCAGGATACTGTTTGGCGACTTCGCGGCAGACGCTGGCGAATAATCCATCGGTTACACGCATCACGTTAGCTTTGTGAATGGCTGTGACTTTCTTTTTGCCGTTGCGTCTCCGTGCGGTTTCGAAGGCTTTGCGGGCTATGCGCTCGCAGTTTCCGCGTGTGATTACTCTAAGGCAGATGGTGGTGTCGTCTCCTATTGTGAACTCTTGACCTTTGTAAACGTCCTCAGTGTTTTCTCTCACGAAAATCATGTCTATGTCGGGTCTTGCCACGTCAACTGCGGGGTAAGCCTTTAGGGGACGCAGGTTAGCGTAAAGGTCAAACATCAACCGCAACCTTACGATGACATCAGCGGCGGTTTCGCCGACAGGGCCTTTCAGGCACGCGTGAGAATCCTTGATTTTCTGCACGCTGTCTTCAGGCAGTGGTACACCTCTTTTTTCGCAACAGATGTCCCCAGCTTCCGCTTCAATCATCTTAAGCTTCAACCCAAATTCTTGCTGAACAGCATCTAAGACTTTTATGGTAGCGTCGGTTAGTTCTGGTCCTATGCCGTCGCCTCTGATTACGGATATTTTGTATTCTGTCATTTCTTCATTCTCCTTCGTAAATTCTCTATTAATCCTCCATCCGACAGTATCTCTAGGATAAACGGTGGAAGCTTGGCTACTTGAAAGCTCTTGCCCTTTGATAAGTTTTGTACTGTTCCCGCCTCGAAATCCACGGACAACTCGTCACCCTCGTCTACGGCTGCTGAGATGCCTTTGCACTCGATTACGGGCAAGCCGATGTTTATAGCGTTACGGAAGAAAATGCGCGCAAACGTTTCCGCTACAACGCATTTTACGCCTGAATACTTCAAGGCCAAAGGCGCCTGTTCCCGGCTGGAGCCGCACCCGAAGTTCTTACCGCCGACTATGATTACGCCTTTTTTGGCTTTGTCTGGGAAGTCGGGGTCCAAGCCTTCTAGGGCGTGTTTGGCTAAGTCGTACGGATCAACTAGGACTAGGTACTTTCCAGGTAGAATCACATCGGTGTCTATGTTTTTGCCGAATTTTATGGCTGGTCCTGAAACTTTCATTACTGTTTTGCCTCCAGTGTTCTTGGGTCAGTGATTTTCCCTGTCACCGCGGACGCTGCGACCGTTGCTGGCGAAGCCAAGTAAACATTGGCTTCTTTGCTGCCCATTCTGCCTATGAAGTTGCGGTTAGAAGTGCTGACACATGTTTCTTCTGCAGCTAACAAGCCGATGTGTCCGCCCAAGCATGGACCGCATGCGGGGCCACATACCATTGCACCGGCTTCGGTGAAGGTTTCGGTTAGGCCTTCGGTTAAGGCTCGCTTGTAAACTTCCATAGACGCGGGGATTACCAGTGCTCTTACGCCGTCTTTGACTTTTTTGCCCTTCATGATTTGGGCGGCTAAGCGCAAGTCTTCCATGCGTCCGTTGGTGCATGAGCCGATGAAGGCTTGATCAACTGGGACGTCTCCGATTTCTGAGATTGGTTTTACGTTGTCAACGGATGATGGGCATGCGACTTGTGGTTCCAACTCTGCAACGTTGAATGCTACTGTCTGCTCGTAGGTTGAGTCTTTGTCGCTGCCTAAAGCTGCAAAGTCTGGCAGGGTTTTGACTCTGTCTTGTAGGAATTTGCGTGTGGTTTCGTCTGGTTCTACTATGCCGTTTTTGGCGCCCATTTCTACTGCCATGTTGCAGATGGTCATTCTTCCAGCTATGCTCATCTCGCGTATGGTTCTTCCTGTGAATTCGGCGCTTTTGTAGATGGCTCCGTCAACACCCAGTTTGCCGATTATGTTCAATACGAGGTCTTTTGGGGTGATGTATTTGCCGAATTTTCCGTCAACGTTGATTCTTATTGCTACTGGCACTTTTAGCCAGATCTTTCCTGTTGCCATGACTGCGGCTGCTTCTGTGGAGCCGATGCCTGTGGCAAAAGCACCAAAAGCGCCGTAAGTGCATGTGTGGCTGTCAGCGCCGACGATTACTGTGCCCGGGACTACGTGTCCTTTTTCTGGCATGACTTGGTGGCATACGCCGCCTCGTCCAACGTCATATATGCGTAATTGTTGGTCTTTGGCGAATTGCCGCATGGTTTTATGTAGTTCTGCGGCTTTGATTGATTCGGCTGGAACTTGGTGGTCTAGAATCACCACTACTTTTTTGTTGTTCCAAACTTTTTCTGTGCCTATTTTTTTGAAGGCTTCTACGGCTAAAGGTCCGGTTAAGTCGTGGATCATTATCGTGTCTACGTTGGCGTCCACGATTTCTCCGGGTTGCACCGTGGTTTTTCCGGATGCCTTAGCCAGGATTTTTTCTGTTATGTTCATGGTTTTGCCTCTTTTCAGTAGTTAACTTTGTTTTTTTTGCTCCAAAAAGGGGAGCGTTATGGGGAAATTAAGGTTTTCCGCGTGTTTTCGCAGGTTTACTCGTCGACTCTGATGGAGCTTATTCCTCGTGAGAGGGCGGTTAAGCCTGTTCTTGCGAGCTCCATTATGCCGTATGTTCTCATGAGGTTGAGGAAGGCGTCTATTTTGTCTGGGGTTCCAGTGATTTCCATGGTTAAGGATTCTGGTGAGACGTCTACTACTCTGCCTCGGAACACTTCTACGCAGTTGATTACATCTGACCTGCTTTTGTTGTCGGGGATGTTGACTTTTACGAGGGCTAATTCTCTGGTGACGATGTTTTCTGGTTCTAGCCTGCTGACTTTCACGACGTCTATAAGTTTGCTCATTTGTTTGACTACTTGCTCTAAGGTTTTTTCGTCTCCGTTGACGGTTATGGTCATTCTAGATAGGTCGTGTTGTTCTGTGGGTCCGACTGTGATGCTTTCGATGTTGAAGTCTCTTCGCCGGAACATGTTGGCTACGCTGTGCAGCACACCTGGTTTGTTCTCCACTAACGCGGCTATAACTTTGGTTTCTTTGTTTCCCATTTAATATTCTCCTATCTGTTCGTTTATTCCGCAGCCAGGAGGCACCATTGGCGCCACGTCTTCCTCTAACGCGATTGGGACGTCTATTACTGTTGTAAGGTCGCTTTTCAACGCTGTTTTGACAGCTTTTGTGAACTCGGGGATTGACGTTGCCCGTAATCCTTGGGCTCCGTAGGCCTCTGCTAGCTTGACGAAGTCAGGTACGCTGCCTAGTTTGACGGCTGAGTAGCGTCCTTTGAAGAACAGCCTTTGCCACTGGGCGACCATGCCCAGCACCGAGTTGTTTAGCACTATGACGATGACGGGTATGTTTTCTGTGACGGAGGTTGCCAGTTCCTGCTCGGTCATTCTGAAGCTGCCGTCCCCTGCTATGTCCACGACGGGCCTGTTTGGGCAGGCGACTTTTGCGCCTATGGAGGCTGGAAAGCCGAAGCCCATGGTTCCTAAGCCTCCTGAGCTTATGAAAGTTCTAGGTTTTAACGCGTTGAAGTACAGTGCTGCCCACATCTGGTTCTGGCCGACTTCGGTTGTGACTATGGCGTTTTCTGGTAGCAGTTTTCTTAGCTCTTGCAGTATCGCTTTCGGTTTAAGGTCTTTCGACCCAGCCTTTGACGGCGGGTTAAGCTGTTCTTTGGCTTCTTTGACGCGGCTTGTCCATGGGGAGTTCTTTTTCTTTTTCAGCATTTTTGCCAGCCGTTCGCACAGTTCTTCCAAGGCTTTTTTCGCGTCACCCACGATTGGTATTTCAACTTCTATGTTCTTTCCGATTTCTGCCGTGTCAATGTCGATGTGGATTTTCTTTGAGGGTGCACAGAAACTGTCCAGTTTGCCTGTGGATCTGTCTGAGAATCTTGTGCCGACCGCTAACATTACGTCTGCTTCGCATAGCAGCTTGTTCGCTACGGGGTTTCCGTGCATTCCTATGCTTCCTAGGGACAGTGGGTGGGTTTCGGGGAAGGATCCTTTGCCCATGAATGATGTGGCTACTGGCGCCAGCAGCAGTTCTGCTACTTGTTGTAGTTCTGCGGAAGCGTTGGATGTTATTACTCCGCCTCCTGCTAGTATGATGGGTCTTTCTGCTTCTGCTAGTAGTTCTGCGGCTTTTCGGATTTGCAGGGGGTGTGGGTTGGTTGCGGGTTTGTATCCGCGGATTTGGATTCCGTTTGAGAAGTCTATGTCTGCGACTTCTGTTTGCGCGTTCTTAGGCAGGTCTATCACGACTGGGCCTGGTCTGCCGGTGGTTGCTATGTAGAATGCTGTTTTGATGGTTCTTGGAATTTCTTTGGCTGAGCGTACTTGGAAGTTGTGTTTGGTTATGGGAGTGGTTATGCCGATTATGTCGGCTTCTTGGAATGCGTCTCTGCCTATCATGTACGACGTGTTTTTGCCTGATGAGGGAACTTGTCCTGTTAAGGCTATGACTGGTGAAGAGTCCATGTAGGCGTTGGCGATGCCTGTGACTAGGTTTGTGGCGCCTGGACCACTGGTTGCCATGCATACTCCTGCTCTTCCGCTGGCTCGTGCATACCCTTCGGCTGCGTGGGCCGCGCCTTGCTCGTGCCTGCAGAGTATGTGCCTTACCTTTGAGTCGCAGATGTGGTCGTATATTGGAAGCAGTGCTCCTCCTAGTATGCCGAACATAACTTCCGTGTTTTGTTTTTCAAGGGATTTTAATAGGGCTTTTGCACCTGACATTTTGGTCATTTTTCTTCTACCTCATTACTTGAAAACTTGTTTAAAAAATAATCGCCAGAGATTTTGGCGGTTTCAAAATTTGCGGCGGTTTCAGAGGGTTTCCTAGGATAATTAGAGAATAAGTACCCAACGATCCCAGCTATTGAGGTGTCGATCCCTCATTTTACA
>JAFGLT010000087.1 GCA_016927895.1 Candidatus Bathyarchaeota archaeon
AACGTCGCCGCTGGCGTACACGTCGGAAACGTTGGTGCGCATGGTCTTGTCCACAAGTATGCCTCTGTTGGTTTTCACGTTGGTTCCCGCGACAAGCTCGGTGCGTGGGATGACGCCGATTGCAATTATGACCAAGTCGCATGGCACTTGTTCGCCGCTGGTCAAGACGGCGCCGCCGACGACCTTGTCGTTTTCGGGTTTCCCAACTATGCACCTGACTGTTTGACCTGTGGCAATTGTGACCCCTGCTTTTCTAATTACGGTTTCAACCATTTCTGAAGCTGTTGAATCAAGTATGAGGCTGAGTATTTTGTCTTGCAACTCAACCATTGTTACTTTTAACCCCCGTTTCACGAGCGCTTCAGTGCAGCTGACGCCTATAAGACCAGCACCGATAACCACTGCGCTTTCGGCTTTTTCGAGTTTTGCGGCTAAACTTTCAGCGTCAGAAAGCGTTGTGAAAGTGAACACGCCGTCCTTGTCTGAGCCCTCGATTCTCGGGACGAAAGGCTTGCCGCCAGTTGCCACCAGCAGCTTCTCGAAGCTAAGGCGGTCGCCCTTATCAAGCTCCACATACTTGTCCATTAGATTTAGGCTTACGGCGGTTCTTCCTGTTAGGGCTTCAATATGGTTTTTTGTCCAAAATTCGTGTTCACGGCACATCATTTTGCCAAAATCGGCTTTGCCGCTGACTAAATCGGAAATCATGGGGCGCGAATATTGTGGGCACTCCTCGTCGGAAATTATGGTTATTGTGCCTTTCTGATCTACTTCTCTTATGGCTTCGACCGCGCCGATTCCAGCGGCTGAAGCGCCTACTATCACATACTTGGGCATTACTTTTTCACCTCTTTGTATACTAAGGCACCGTTGGGGCAGTTTGCGACGCACGCGGGCACTTCTAGTTCCGCGCAGAGGTCGCATTTTGAAACGACTTTGCCTGAAGAGTCCCTTTTTATGGCGCCGTACGGGCAGACCATGATACAGGTCCAGCAACCGATGCACTTCTCAGGGTCATGGGTTACTAAGCCTGTTTCCTCGTCTTTTTTCATGGCACCTGAGAGGCAAGCGGTTACGCATGGTGCGTCTTCGCAGTGTCTGCATTGGATGGCGAAAGAAACGGGTTTGTGTACTTCCAGCTTTACTCTGCTGGTTGGGCGGGGGTTTTCTCTGTTGTAAGCTTTAATGATATCTTTTGACTTGGAGTGCTGGACGGTGCAGTAAACTTCGCAGAGTCCGCAGCCGATGCAGTGTTCTTCTTTCACTATTATTTTTTTCAATGGTTATTCCTCGTTCTTTTGTAATGGGGAGCGTGAGCGTATGACTACCTTAACGTGTAATTCACCATCTTTTGTGTAGACTAAAGCGTTTTTAGCAGGCATTTGTTTAGTAATTTTTGCTTTTTCTCTACAAGAGTTTACGGTCATTTTTACCACTCATCTGGCGGAGGTCGCTTAGAAAGTGTCATATATTCTATATAACCGTACTGAAAAGCATTTATATGTAAAGTAACGAACTATATAATATAAATGAAATATGTGTATAGGTGAACGTGTATGGCAGAAAAAGACTTAGGATACAGGCGAGTCCAATGCACAGGAAGAGGCTCATACATAATATCCCTGCCAAAAGAGTGGGTGCAAGACCTCGGGCTGAAAAAAGGAAGCGAAATCGACTTCAACGTACAAACCGATTCGTCGCTAACCTTAGTTCCGAGAAAACTGAAAGAAAAATTCGAAGAAGCCGACGGCGCCAAACTTAAAGAATACTACATAAACGTTGACGCATCAGAAGAAGATTTGTATTCCACGCTTCGAATGATAAAAGCCCTATACGTCATAAGCGCCGACATAATACGCGTCCACTTCAAAGGAGCAGAAAACGTGGTAAAATGCAAGACCATAATAAAGAATTTCGCAAGAGACACACTTCTAGGCGCAGAAATCATCGACGAAACCCAAGAAGAAATCACCCTTCAAATTCTCATAAAACACTCAGAATTCCCAATTGAAAAAGCAGTCAGAAGAATGGTTATCGTAGCGCTTTCATCTAACAGAGACGCCATCTCAGCTCTGAAAAAACGAGACACCGTGCTGTTTCAAAGCGTAATTAACGCTCACCACGACGCAAACAGGCTGGGGTTATACGCTGTTCGCCAACTGAAATTCGGCATAGAACGCAACCTGTTCAGAGAGCTAGGCTTCAGAACCCCGAAAGAGTTCCTGCTGTACAGGATAATAGTGAATGATATAACAAACATCGCTGAAGACGCGCTAAACATAGTCAACAACCTATCAACTTTCCAGAAACAAATCGACGACCAACTACTATTCATAAAAGAACCCATAGACGAAGAAGTATACTCACAACTACTCAGCTTCAACGCGGTAGCACATCAAATGTTCGAGGAAGCCACAAAAGCAATGTTCAAAAGAGCATATAACGATGCCGAAAAAATAATCGCCAAACGCGGCTCCTTCACAACATTAGAAACCGAACTCATAAGGCTCATGTCCAGCAAAAAACTGGACCCCAACGTCTCAGCAATCCTCAGGCTAATGCTCGACAGCTCAAGAAGAATACTAGACTACGGACAAGACATCGCCGAACTAACCCTTAACAGAACAGTAGAAGAAATATGCACCTCATTTGAAGTCAAATAACCAAAAACCAAACAAGCAGTACAAAGAAACAACCTTCCAAAAAAATGCGTGGTAAATTGGCGATTTTTAAAGTAAATCCACAAAGCGCAAAGAGCACCTTTCGTATTTGGAGCCTAAGGATCCTAATAGTAAATGTATGCAGAAACCTATAGAAGGGGTCTATCGACAAAACGTTCCAGCAAAAAAACGAGGGGTGTAGGCTCCGTATTGAGCAGAAACCATCCATAAGCATGATGAAAACGAGACGAATATATTTGGATTCTAATAGAAAATGTATGGAGAAAATGTAGGAGAAGGGTAAGTCCCTGCGGGGTAGGGCTGCAGTGTTACTTCTTGCTCATTAGATATTCGTGCATGGCTTTGGCTGCTTTCTTGCCCATGCCCATGGCGCTGATAACGGTTGCTGCGCCTGTGGCAACGTCTCCGCCTGCGTAAACGCCTTCTAAGCTTGTTTTGCCGTTCTCGTCAACTGTGATTGTACCGCGTCTAGGGTCAGCCACCAATCCTTCAGTGGTTCGCTGGATGATTGGGTTTGGAGTCTGTCCGATGGCGATGATTACTGTATCGACTTCCATGGTGAACTCGGAGCCTTTAATTGGAACGGGTCTGCGTCTTCCCGAAGCGTCTGGTGGACCAAGCTCCATGGCTTGGCATTCCATGGCTTTAACCCAGCCTTTCTCGTCGCCGGTGAACTTCAACGGTGCAGCTAGGAACTTGCAGACCAAGCCTTCTTCCTCAGCGTTCTCGATTTCCTCTTGTCTAGCGGGCAGTTCCTCGCGTGAACGCCTGTAAAGTAGGCACACGTCAGCGCCAAGCCGCATTGAGCATCGCGCGCAGTCCATGGCAACGTTGCCGCCGCCGATGACGACCACGTGCTTCCCAAGCCTCAGTGGCGTATCATACTCAGGGAAAGCATACCCTTTCATGAGGTTAACGCGGATTAGGAACTCGTTAGCAGAGTAGATGCCGCCTAAGTTCTCGCCTGGAAGACCCATAAACTGGGGCAAACCAGCGCCCGAACCGATAAACACGGCATCATAACCGCTTTTCATAAGCTCAGGAATAGTGTGTATTCTACCCACCAAGTTACCTAAGCGCAAATCAACGCCAAGCTTCTGGATGTAAGCCACTTCGTTTCTAACTATAGCTTTAGGTAAACGGAACTCGGGAATACCATAAATCAAGACGCCGCCGGGTAAGTGAAGCGCCTCAAACATTGTAACTTCATGCCCAAGCTTAATCAAATCAGCTGCAGCCGTAAGCCCAGCTGGACCAGCGCCTACAACAGCTACTTTTTTGCCGGTAGGCTTAGCGTTCTCAGGTAGCTGAAAACCGTGGTCACGTTCCCAATCAGCTAAGTACCGCTCCAAGCGTCCGATACTGACGGGTTCACCAATTTTTCCGAGAACACATTTGACCTGGCACTGTTCTTCTTGCGGGCAAACACGACCACAAACGGCGGGCAAAGCGTTTTTTGACTTTATAGTAGCTATACCCTCAGCGTACTTCTTTTCTTTTATACATTTAATGAATTCTGGTATAGGAACTTCCACAGGACAGCCAGCGACGCACTGAGGCTTAACGCATTGTAGACAACGGGTAGCCTCTTCAAGCGCTTGCTCTTCAGAGTACCCCAAAGCAACTTCGTTAAAGTTTTTAACGCGTACTTTAGGCTCCTGCTTAGGCATCTCGATGGCTTCTTTCTTTATTTTCGGTTTAGGCTTTGTTTCTGCCACACTTGCAACCTCCTTCATGTTCTTTGTGCATTTCCCATAACATTGAACTTAACCTCTCTTCTGGAAGCATTAAACGTTGACGCTGAACTAACTCGTCAAAATCAACCTGATGCCCATCAAACTCTGGCCCGTCAATGCAACCGAACTTCATTTGTCCGCCAACCGTGACACGGCAGACACCGCACATGCCCATGCCGTCAACCATTATAGGCGTCACGGTTATAATCGTTGGAATACCGTAAGGTTTAGTGATTTCACTGACGTCCCGCATCATAACCACAGGACCCAAAACGACACAGCGGTCAAACTTTTCCGTCTTCAGCAAATCTTTCAGAAAATCTAACCCCTTGTAGCCGATTGAGCCGTCATCAGAAGCCACGTAAACTTTATCGCTTAACGCTTTAGCTTCATCCGCCATAAACAAGAAATCTTTGGACCTGCAACCCAACACAGTAGTCACATGGTTCCCTGCTTCTTTCATGGCTTTAACCTGCAAAAGCGCAGGAGCAATCATGATGCTTCCGCCAACACAGAGAACTTTACCAAACTTTTCGACTTCTGAAGGATTACCCAGAGGACCAGTAACGTTCAGCAAGCAGTCACCTTCATTCAAGCAACCCATTTGCTTCGTCGTTTTTCCTACCTCATGAAAAGCAAACGAAACAGTACCCTTATCCACATCGTAACTGCAAATGGTCAAAGGGACACGTTCGCCCTTCTCGTGGGGGACTACAATAACGAACTGACCAGCCTTGGCTTTAGCAGCAATGTCTGGAGCTTCAACTTCAAACAAGGTTTCCTTATGAGCAAGACTCGTTTTACTTACTATCTTGTACATTTTACTTCGCCTCCGCCTTAGCAACTGCACATGGAGGCAGCGCCGCAATTTTCTTGTAGAAACTTTCAAAGGATGATTCGAAATCGTTTTCGCATCTCGGCGACAACTCGAACATTTCAAACCGGTCAAGCAGATTCATTTTCTTCAGCACGTTCTTTAACACATCAAGGTTGCGTTCAGCGGTGTCTCTGCCTTCGCTGAGCTTACAGTCATCAGGAGCGCAAACAACTCCCATGACGCCGTCGAAGCCGCACTGCAAAGCGTTGACAACGTGAACTGGATCCATTCCTTTGAAGCAGGGAACCTCCAATACTATGGCGTTCTTGCCTTTAAGCACGCTATCAGGATTGTCCAAAGCTGAAAACTCAGACCATTGACAACTGAACACCAGCACGGCTGGAGTATTGTTATTTGCTTTCATTGTCGCTGCGGCTTGGCCATAACGCTGTAGAACGTTTTCGAACTCGTAGCCCTTCACTTCAATTGCTTGGTGCGGACAAACAAGAGCGCAAGCGCCACAACCCACACAGTCTTCTTCAATTATCGTTGGCGTGGAAAACGGTTCTGCTTTTATCGCGTCGTAGGGACAAATGAACACGCATTTGTCGCAGCCAACACATTCTTCAGTTTTGTATACTGCTTTTCTGGAAAACTTTACTACTGTCAAGGCGTTCTCGGGGAAGCCTAACTGCTTAAGAACGTTCTTGCTTAGCTGAAAACGTCTAGTGTTAATTTTTGTGCCTTCCTTGTATCGGCAGAAATCATCTTCACATTGAACTGAAACAATGTTTTTCATACCTGAATTCAAGGTTTTAAAGATGAAGTCTGTTGGAACCCTGCCGGAACAGGGCAGACGCATTGGAATGTACTTTTCTATGTTTAAGCCTTGATCCGCCAGAATCTCTTCAACTTCGCACGTGTTAGGAGAGTTGCCGCGGCACATCAAAACCAGAGTGTCAGCATCAACTTTCTTTCTTACACGATCCACGTAATCTACTAGCTCATCATAATCGTAGTAGGCAACTTCTATGGCGGCAACAGGACAAGCGCTAGGACATATACCGCAGACTTGGCATTTCTGCAGGTCTATTTCCATCTTGTCTTCTTTCTCGTCATAGTTAATGGCTTCATAGGGACAAACTGAATAGCAAACACGACATCTGCTACATAAGTCTTGATTTATTTCAATTGCAGCAAGACATTTTTCACTCATGCTGGAACCTCTTTCTGCTATTTCGGCTGATGATTTATAAAGCTTCAGCGAACTCGCCTTTGCTTATGGAAACAGGAAAAGAGCTTTTGAATGATATAATGTTTTCCCTCTATGTCCTGTAATATGGTCGTCTGATGTAGCTGTAAGCTTCGAGGGCAGCGGTGATGCCCTGACCAACCGCGGTACCAACTTGCTTAACAGGATGACTCGACACATCACCAGCTGCATAAACCCCTGCTACGCTGGTTCGCTGGAAAACGTCCGTTTTGATGTAGCCGTGCTCATCGACCTCCAAGTCTGCTTCGCGCGCGATTTGGCTGTTCGGCGCCTCGCCAATTTGGACGAAAACCGCGTCAACCGCGATTTCCTTAGTTTCTCCAGCCTTATTGTGGTATAAGACAACTTTATTGACAAGTTTCTCGCCCTTGATTTCTTTGACTTCAGTGTTCCAGAAAACCTGCACGTTCTTTTTGGAAGCGATATCTTTCACAAGCGCATCTTCAGCGCGAAAAGCGTCTCTGCGATGAGTCACCACAACCTCAGCCGCAATACCTGAAAGGTAAAGAGTAGTAGTGGCAGCCGAGTTGCCGCCTCCAATCACGAGCACGCGTTTACCCTTGAAAAAGGGGCCATCGCAGATACCACAGTAGCTTACGCCTCTTCCGCGAAACTCTTGCTCACCTTTAACACCGATTTCACGGTAATGAGAACCAGTGGCAATTATGACGGCGATTGTTTCATATTCTGCTCGATTGGTTTTCACGATTTTCCGTTCGCCTGTGAAATCTAAAGCAGTTACGGTTTCGATTTCATGTATGGTTGCGCCCGCTTTTTTGCAGTGAAGCACCATTTTTTGTGTCAGTTCACCACCGCTGATTTGTGGGAAACCAGGATAGTTTTCCACAACTGGAGCATCAGATGCGGCGCCCCCAGCCATTTTTTCGTCAAGGATAAGAGTCTTCAGTCCGCTTCTTGCGCCGTAAATTCCAGCAGCTAAACCAGCTGCGCCAGCGCCAATAATTATCAACTCCCAGTTTTCCATGCTCAAACAGCCCTTTAAACGGGATAATTGATACGGGGCGATTTATGAATTATTCGGAGAACGACCATTTGCGATTGTTTTCAACTAGAAGGTTTGAGGGTATATAGCCACGGCATAGCAAGTCATAAAAAGTGAAGCAGAAAATAGGGAACTGTTCGATTCTTTTTGCTTTAACGGAGGTGACAGCATGAAGTTTGGCGACGTATTAACCGCTGTGGCAACATACGCCGTGCTGCAAATTGTAATAGCGTTTCTCTTGACTGTTGTGGTGCTTCCAGTTTTTGGCGTTTTAATGTTTACTTATTACGGAGCTGGGCTTACCGCTGTTTTTCTAAGCATGCTAATTGTCGGCTACTTATTCAGGGACGGAATAAAAGAAGGGGGCCGCAACGCAATCTTGAGAATACTGGTTTTAAGCGCGTTTTACGAGTTGCTGGTGGTAGTGTTTCAGCCCGCTCTTGCAGATTGGATACCTTTTGCTGTGGACTTGCCGAAGGACGCGTTTGATGGAACTGTGGTGACGACGATGGAATGGTTCCTTTACAGCTTATCCAGAAGGGGAAACATGGTCTTCAACATACTCATCGTGATAGGCTTGGGTTTCATTGGTCTCTATGTTGGCTTGAAGCTTAAGCGCGTTCCAAATGGCTAGTCTGATAAGAATTGAGGTTTAAGCTTATTTGGAACTTGCCCTTAATATCTCAGCAGGAGATACAAAATATGAAGTATGAGATCAAGTACAAACCGTCTTACTCGCTGCTTGTATTGAACTTGGACAAAGGAGAATCCATAACTGGGGAGTCAGGTGCTCTAACCTACATGGATCCGACGATAGAGGCGCATACGCGTAAGAGAGAAAAAAGCTTGCTTGGAAGTCTGGGGCTTACAATTTTCGGTGGTCAGTCCTTCTGGGTTAACGATTATGTGGCGGAGAGGGGAGCTGGAGAGGTGGCGTTGGTTGCGGCGCCTGTAGGTGACATTGAAAAGCTGGAGGTTACACCAGACCAAGGCTTCATAATACAGAAGTCAGCTTACATTGCGTCAACACAGGGCATAGACTTGGACGTGAAGTGGGAAGGCTTCACTAAAGGCTTGTTCGGGCAGGGACTGTTCATGCTGAAGGCAACTGGGAACGGTCAGTTATTCATCAACACTTTCGGTGCTATCGACACGCATAAGTTAGAGGCGGGGCAAACGCTGATAGTTGACAACTTCCACTTAGTCGGGTTCAGCGCCTCATGCAGCTACAAAGTCAAAAGGTTCGGTGGATTAAAAGAAACACTGCTAAGCGGAGAAGGCCTAGTAACGGAAATCACGGGACCAGGCGAAGTACACATACAAACCAAAAACCTAAGAGAATTCGTGGAGTGGCTCTGGACACTGCTGGAGCCAAGAGTGCGGTCAAGAGCCCGCTAAACTCCCAAATTTTCTACTTTTCATTTTTGCTTTATTGAAGCCGCATAAAATCTAAGATTCACCTTTCCATCATGAACGCGTTGTCGCTTGAGAGTTTCTCTGGAACCCTGTCTAACAGCATCTGCTCCGCGGGTTTCTTGCTCAGCACGATGGGTTGAAGCTTCTTTGCGAGTTCCAACGCTGACTCTAACTTGCTGCTTCGTTCAGCGCAAATCTCCAACAACGCAGCGTCTTTCTTCACGGCTTCGCCTAGCTTTGCTTTAAGCACTACACCAGCGCCTTTTGCTCGGGGCGCACCAGCCGTCTTGGCAATGTTAACGATGTCGGCAGTGCTAATCCACAGAACTCTACCCGCTTGGTTAGCAGTCAATTCAGCTTTATGGGTGCCAACAGGTAGTTCATCGGGCTTTACGTTTGGGTTTCCCCCTTGAGCCTCAATTATTTCTCGCAGTTTCTGTTCCGCTCTTCCAGACCGCAACATGTGTTCGGCTTTTTTCCGTCCGCCCTCAACGCCAACCATTTCGAAAAGCATGCCCGCGAGGCTAACCGCCTTCTCTTTTAGGTCTGCTGGACCTTCACCCATGAGGGCCGTCAAGGCTTCTTGCGCTTCGAGGGCCGGCCCAACAGCGTAACCGATGGGTTGTTCTCCAAAGGTTAAAGCGCACTGGATTTTCAGGTCCAAGCGCATGCCTAAGTCTACGAAGTCAGAAGCCAAACTGTACGCTTGGGTCGTGTTCTTGATTTTGGCGCCGTTGCCAGTTGGAATATCGATTGCTATGTGGGTGGCGCCTATGGCTTTTTTCTTACTCATAATCGAAGGCAACAGCAAAGGGTCAATTCCTAAGGGGTACTCAACTTGAATGAATAGATCGTCGGCTGGCGCCAAGTCTAAGGCGCCGCCCCAAACGAGACAGCCGTTTGTCTTCTCCACCACAGCTTTTATTTCGCTAATGGAAAGGTCCACTGGGCACAGAGTTTCTACGCGGTCAGCGGTTCCCGCAGGAGAAGTAACTGCTCGCGAAGACGTTTTAGGTATAGTGAACCCGGCAGCCGCCACTATGGGCACCACGAGCAACGAGGTTTTATCGCCGGGTATGCCTCCTATGCTGTGCTTGTCCAGTATAGGTGCCTCGCCGAAGTCAAGAGTATCACCAGTCTCCACCATTGCTCGGGAAAAAGCTTCGTTCTCGCCCATGTTTAACCCGTAAATGTTAAG
The DNA here is from genome assembly GCA_016927895.1 of Candidatus Bathyarchaeota archaeon. Lineage (GTDB taxonomy): Archaea > Thermoproteota > Bathyarchaeia > Bathyarchaeales > Bathycorpusculaceae > SG8-32-3. The sequence continues at coordinate 10,125 of JAFGLT010000087.1, forward strand.
CGCAGTCAGAAAAGCAGCAATTTCCACTTCGCTCAGATGCCGCTCGACTACGTCTTTTACTATGGTTAACATGTCGTTTCCTCGGAGCCTTTCACCGCGCAGTTTCGCCCGCACATGCCTAAGCGATTCGGGAAGCTGAGCCAGATGCACGTCCACTGTCTGGTCAGTTTTTAATCCAAGCGTCTCTGAGATTTCCTCGTAAAGTCCTATGCGGTTCTTCGGAAAATGCGTGGCAACGTTAGCTATTGCGATTATCTGCTGTTCGCAGTATGTGATGCATATCCTGTCTGAAGAGTGCACGCCCAGCAGCCGTGCGGTTTCCTCGCCTAAAATGGCAATTCTTCTTCCGCCAGCGGTGATGTTTAAAACTTCAGCTATAAGCTCCATGAAAGGTTCACATAGTTAGAATAGGCAAGGAAATAGTTAAAGATTTTAAG
>JAFGLT010000088.1 GCA_016927895.1 Candidatus Bathyarchaeota archaeon
GAGCATAATGGTTGAAAGCGTTAAGAAACCGTCATTAAACCGTTCGGCGAAGGAGCGTAGAAACACGTTGTTTCGTGTTTTAGACGGTGTTTTGAGTACGTCTCACAAAAAACCTCGGCAACCCAAGACTAGCAAAAATCCACTTCCACCTAATAAGACACTGGTTCGGCACAATACAATACCATAAAAAACCAGACTTAATGCACGTGCAAAAACTACTCGGCCACCGAAACATACTAGCAAAACAAATCTACGTTAACCTTAACCAAGCTTTATTCGGAGAAGCAAACGACGAATACCACGTCAAAGTCGCCGAAACAGTCGAAGAAGCAACAAACCTGATAGCGGTCGGCTACGAGTACGTTTCCACCATTGGAGACCAGCAAATATACAGAAAAAGAAAATGACTATTGACAAAAATAGGTGTATTCATTAAATAATAGGTGTATTTATAAAGACACCTTGCTTATAAAGAAGGGTATTTAAACACAGCAAAATGAGAAGGGAAGTTAATGCCAAAAGTTAAAGCAACAATAAGCATCGAAAACGTCGTTGCTTCTGCAACACTGAACCAGAAAGTTGACTTGAACGCGGTAGTGAAAGGTTACCCTGGTGTAGAGTATCGTCCAGAACAGTTTCCTGGACTCGTGTTTAGACTTAAAAGACCAAAGACGGCAACGTTGATTTTTAACTCGGGAAAGATGGTGTGCACTGGCGCAAAATCGGAAAAAGAAGCGCGCAGAGCTGTTATGAAAGTAATCAAAGAACTGAAAAAAGGCGGAATAATAATCATAAGCAAACCAGAATTGAAAATACAGAACATTGTAGCCTCAGCAAGCTTAGGCGGCATGATTGACCTAGAAAAAGCGGCTTTTACGCTTGAAAGGACAATGTATGAACCTGAACAGTTCCCAGGTTTGATTTACAGAATGAGTGAACCGAAAGTTGTGATTCTGCTGTTTGCAAGCGGCAAACTTGTTTGCACGGGAGCTAAAAAAGAACAGGACGTTTATGACGCCGTGCAAAAACTGCACGTTCTACTGGAAGAGAAAAAGCTGATTTTCTACGATTAAGACGCAGTAGCTTTCTTATACTATCCTCTATTATTTTTGATTTGCTTCAGAATGGTCTTGAGGCTTTCTTCGTCGATGGCACCTATTTCGTACAGCGTGTTAGCTACTTCTCTCATTGGAAGCAACGTGTGAATCGTCACTCCGCTTTTTTCAAGCTTTGCTTTTCCGCCTTCTTCACGGTCTAACAACGCCACTACATCTGTCACCACGCCGCCTTCAGCTCTTATGGCGTCTGCCGCTTTTTTCAAGTTTAAGCCCGTGGTAATCAAATCATCAACCAGTAAAACGCGGTCTCCAGAGACGAGGATACCCTCCACCCTTCTTTGCCTTCCATGACGCCGAACATCCTTGCGCACGTAAAGAAACGGTTTCCTCAGGTTGTAAGCAATCTGGGACGCAAAGGGTATTCCAGCGAGAGGAACACCTGCTATTCGGTCGAAGTTCTCAAGTCCCACTTGATGGGTTATGTATGCTTCATAGAAATCACAGATTTCCCTGAAAGCATCTGGGAAACTCGGCACAATTCTCAGGTCTACGTAGTAGGGACTGGCTTTCCCGCTTGACAGAGTGAAAACACCGAATTTTAAGGCGTCTATTTTATGCAAGATTTTAGCTACTTCAACACGCTTTTTCTGGTTAGTTTTTTGGGTCGTGAAGTTTTCACTTCCTTTTTGAAACTTGGTAAATCTTGTTCAGTTCAGGAATCAAGCATGCGGTTCGCGGCAGTTCCGCTTTCAAGAGTTCGGCGAACTTTTGTTGATATTCCGTTGAGTTTGTGTGGTAAGGAACTGCTACTTGCGGTTTTGTTAACCTTGCGATTTCAAAGCCTGTTTCCGGCGACGTGCCAGGAGCAATCCCCACGGTGCAAAATACAACATCAAATTTTTCTCTTTCACCTATGTCGGCAAGCTCGGGGAAAGGCAAACTGTCAGCGGTGTGGAAGACTTTCACGCCGTCTTCGCTTGTAATTATGTAGGATACTGGCGCGGTTGCGGGGTGATTACATTTCTCCGCTTTAACGGAAACTTCACCGACTTTGATTTCGTCACAAGGGCGAATTTGCTGCAGTTTATCTGGGGCAATAGAATGTTGTAAACGCTGTGCCGAAGCAGGATCAGCAATTATCGTGCAACCCGTGGCCTTCTGTATTTCAGCTATTAAACGTGGGTCCAAATGGTCATAATGTTCATGGGTTATCAGAATCGCATCGGCATCAGGGAAACTGCGGGCTCTTATATCCACGGGGTCGACGATAATGGTTTTCGAGGGAGTTTTAATCAATACTCCAGCGTAATGATTAAACCATACGAAGAGAATCGCATTTTCTTCAGGTGTTTTATCAATGGGCATAACTTGACTCCTCAGTACCTGTACTATTACATGTCCAGTTTTAAAGAAGTTTTGTTGCAAACCTATACAACGCGGCTACATACCCCTCTATAGTTTCTACATTAAACCTCTAATAGGATCCAAATAGGCTCCAAATATGAAGGGTATGGCGCTTACGTTGGGGTTGTGTTTTTAGTTGCCTTTTATCTTTAAAGGATTGGTAGGTCTGGAAAATTATCTAAAAATTTATGTGTAAATTCATATGAATAAAATGTAGAAGGGCTTGTATGAAGGCTTCGTTTCTCAGTGTTAGTCCTAACGAGGGCATTGATGAGCGAGAGGGCAGGAAATCCATCGCTGCCTTTCCTCCTTTGAGCATTCTGTATTTAGCGGCGGTACTCGAGGAAGGGGGGGTTGAAGTTTCAGTGTTGGATCAGCCGGCGTTAGGCTTAACTGTGGAAGAAACTGTGCGTTGGGTGGATAAGGAAAATCCTGACGTGGTAGGTTTCTCGACGCTCACTAGTTCAGGTCAGACGGCGGGGCTGATAAGCAACAAGGTGAAAGAGAAAAACCCAGATGTCACCACGGTTTTCGGGAACCATCACGCTACCTTCAACGCGGAGCGAATTCTCAGAAAGTACCCATCCGTGGACACAGTCGTCAGAGGAGAAGGCGAAAGAACTATTGTGGAGTTGGTGAAATGCCTTGAAAACGGTGGGGACTTGAGGAAAGTTCGGGGAATCAACTTCAGAAAAGAAGGAAAAATAGTATCCACTCCTGACCAGCCGTTAATTGAGGATTTGGATGCCTTGCCTGTGCCAGACCGCGAAATGCTTGACGCTGAATATCACTGTTTAATTGCAGGAGCTAACATTGCACCGAAAAAGTTCACAAGCATAGTCACTTCGCGCGGCTGCGTTTACAAGTGCCGTTTCTGCAGCTGCAAGGAACTTGCTAAGAGCAGGTGGCGGTCAAGATCAGCTGAAAACACTTTGGAGGAACTGCAGTTTTTAGCCAGTGAAGGGTACAAGCAAATCATTTTCGTGGATGACGCTTTCACCATGAACCCGAAGAGAGTAAGCGAAATCTGCAAGGGCATAAAAAAAGAGAAGCTTGACTTGGAGTGGATATGTGAAGGAAGAGTGGATATTTGCTCTTACAGTATGCTGCGTGAGATGGTGGAAGCAGGATGCAGAGTGCTCTATTTAGGCATAGAAAATGCTAACCAGCGAATCTTGGACTACTACAACAAAAAAATCACTCCTCAGCAGTCAGAAAACGCGGTGAAGACCTCTAAGAAAGCTGGAGTGGACGTCACCGTTGGGTCTTTCATAATTGGTGCTCCAGACGAAACTCACGAGGAGATATGGAATACCATAAAATTTGCTCAGCGGCTTCCCATAGACCTCCCGCAGTTCAACATACTCGGCGCTCATCCAGGAAATGATATTTGGAACGAGCTTGTAGCTAAAGGCTTCCTAAACCCAGAGGAATGGTGGGAGAAGGGTGTTGCCGCTTGCGAAGTTCACCCGCACGCAAAAGTGTGCCGTGACGAAATCATGCAAATAATGCATGACGCCTTTTTCCAGCATGTTTACCGCCCAACTTTTCTAGCTAAGCAGGTTGTCCAGACATTGAAAAGCGCGTATCGCATGAACGTTTTCGTGAACAACCTAAGCCGCCTAAGCGAAATTAGAGAGGGCGCCAACAGCGTCGCCTAACACGTTAAACCATAGTAAGAGTTTATAGGTAGCGCCTGTAACACACTAAATGTCGCAGAGAGATTTTTATGAAATTTGAAACTTACGTGAAAGAAGTCATACCTCGCACCTATAACGTAACCAGCTTCCGTTTCCCAAGACCAGCAGAGATGAACTACAAGGCGGGACAGTTCTTTTTCATCACGCTAAAAGCCGATGGAAAAGAGCTGAAGAAACATTTCAGCTTCTCCAGTAGCCCAACAGAAAAAGCTCATATTGAGTTCACTAAGAAACTGTCAGACAGTGACTTCTCTGCCGCGTTGAAAGCGCTTAAGGAGGGGGACTGGGCAAGAATAGATGCGCCGTACGGAAAATTCACTTTCGAGGGCGAATATGAAAAACTATGTTTACTCGCAGGAGGCATCGGGATAACCCCGTTCAAAAGTATATGCCAGTACTGCACAGACATGCACTTAGACACTAAGGTTACACTGCTATACGGCAACCGCACAGAAAACGACATCGCCTTCAGAAGGGAACTGGAAGCCCTGCAACGGCAAAATAAGAACCTTAAAGTCGTGTTCACACTCAACGAGGCCGACAGCGACTGGACGGGTGCCACGGGATTAATCACGGCGGAAATGATAAAAAAAGAGGTACCCGACTACAAGGAAACCACGTTTTACACGTGTGGTCCCCCAAAGATGGTGGAGATAATGGAAAAGCTCGTTGAACAACTGGGCTTACCAGAGACACAGCTGAAACGCGAGTACTTCACAGGCTACACGTAACAGGCTACGGGTAGAATCTTCTGGTGGTTCTGGGGAACGGAATGGCGTCTATGATGTTTTCTAAGTCAAGCATCCACGCCAGCAGTCGTTCCAAGCCCATGCCGAAGCCTACGTGCGGTACAGTGCCGTAGCGACGAAGGTCCAGGTACCACTCGTAATCCTCAGCTTTCAAACCCATCTCTTCAATCCGTTTAATCAGCTTATCCTTGTCGTCTTCTCTTGCACCGCCTGTTGATATCTCACCTATCCTAGGAACCAACATGTCCACGGACAGAGCTATTTCGGGGCGGTCGCTGTGCGTCTTGCAGTAGAACGCTTTGATGGCAGTTGGGTAGTCGTAAACGAAGAACGGTTTACCGAACTCTTCCGCCAAGGTCTTCTCGTCTTCGTAGCCGAGGTCGTCGCCCCACTTCAGCGTCGCGCCTTTCTTGCGGAGAAGCTCAACTGCCTCAGCATAAGTCATTCTCGGAAAAGGCGTCTTAACTGAAGCCAGCTTGGAGACATCAACGCCTAGTTCTTCAAGTTCAGGTTTGCATTTTTCAGCGGTTTGCTGGCAAATGTGCGCCATAAGCTCCTCTTCGAAGCGCATCAAGTCGTTCATGTCGGCAAAAGGCCATTCGCCTTCCATGTGCCAGTACTCCGTCAAATGCCGAATCGTGCGGCTTTTTTCAGCGCGGAACGACGGGGCAATGCAGTAGACTTTCTCTAAAGAGTAGATTAGGATTTCAAGGTAAAGCTGCGAGCTCTGCGTTAAGTAGAGGTTTTGGTCGAAATATTTTAAGCCGAAAAGGGTTGAGCCGCCCTCGACAGCTGCTGAGATAAACATGGGTGGAGAAACCTCTGTGAAATCTTGGCTTTCGAAGAAGTCGCGACTGAACTGCATAACTTTGTCTCGAATCTTCATCACAAGGTTCATGCGGCGGCTGCGGAGCCAGAGGTGGCGTAAGTCGCGGATGAACTGTTCGCTTTGGTCTTTGGTTATCGGGAAAAGCTCAGCTAATCCGATGACTTCTATGGATTCGGCTGTGATTTCGTAGCCTCCTGGCGCGCGCTTGTCTGGTTTAGCTGTGCCCTCAAGCTTCAGGGAAGACTCGATTGTCAAGCGTTCCGCGTCGCCCCATGCTGGGCTGTCTTTTTTGACGGTGCACTGTATAAAACCTGTCGCGTCTCGAACTAGCAGGAAAATTAGTGTTTTTCCTTCGCGTTTACGGTAAACCCATCCTCTAACGGTTACTTTCTCGTTTTCGTGACAACCGTCAAGAACCTCGCGAATCTTCACTAAAGCCATTACGCATCAACTTCTCTCTACTATTGTTTTCAAACCTAAATGCCTATCGATTAAGATTTTAATCTTCCTTGACCGCTGGCTCTGAAACCTTGAAAGCTATTATAGCGGCGAAGGGTATAGCCGAAGCAGCAAGCAGAAGGAAGGGCAGTTGAGGCGACACAAACGCGTAGAGAAAACCTATTATGACCTGACAAACGGCTTGAACTATGTACATGAAGAAGTGGATGCAGCCGTTAGCTGTCCCCCGTAGGTTTTTTGGAATCATGTCGCCCATCAACACTTGATAGCTGTTCAGTTGCAGGGTGTTGCCTAAACCGTAAAGGAAGAACGCTAGAAGAAGCATGTTGAAGTCAGCAGTCACGAAGAGAAGCATTCCTGGAGCATACAGCAGGTAGCCCAAAATCAAGAAAGTTTTCCTGCCTTTGATGTCCATGCTTAATCCAGCAATTATTCCGGGGATTGCGACACTCAAGTACATGAAAGCCATGACAAACGCCCACTGTGACTCGGTGACGCCTAGAACTGAAGTGGCATAAACAACAAAGTAGGTGTAGCAGCTTACAACTATACCGTTTACGCCTATCGTAGCCAGGAAGAGGTAGAACGTTGATTTCGAGAGTTTCCGCCAGACACTTATACTTTCCCTCACGGATTTAGGGTACTCCCGCAGTGCCTCCACAATTTTAGGGCGACCGCCCGCGGCGTTAGGCGGTAAAGTCTCTTTAAGTTTCAGCCGCAACGTCGCAGTGGCGAAGTAAGCCACCATAACAATGGTATAAGCTATGCGCATACCTAAGTCGAAATCAAAAGTCAAAACCAAGTACTGCGCAATAAGGGGAGCCGGCAGAAGAGCGAGGCTAGTGACAATCGTCTGGAAACTGAATCCTGCACCTCTATGTTTAGGCGGCAGTGAGTCAATAACCATAGCCATCAAGGCTGGTCCGTAAATGGCGCATACGCTCTGTATTATCATGCCTAGCATTATGAACGGCCAAGACGGCGCGATTATAAAGAAGAAAGCGCCGACTGCCAAGCCGTAAGTCATTGTGGATACAAGCCATCTTCTGCCGTGCTTATCAGCTAAGTAGCCTCCGGGGAACTGGACAAGCGCGATTGCAATGGATCCTGCGAAGGCAATCACGGATATTAGAAACTCATCGGCCCCTAAGCTCAGGTAATAGAGGCTGGCATAAGTCTGTGGAATAGGCCCTGCAGAGTACATGATTACCCAGCTCAGGGTTAAAATTAGAAAGTTGCCTCTGAGCAGGGCTGAGTCGCCGCGGAAAAGCGAAGACACCTTCATTAATCAAAAGCAACAGGTAATCAATTATTTATAATTGACAGTTAAGAAGCGTTTTCGCCAAGGTAAATCGTTGGGTGCTACCCCGCAATTCTTAAATCGCCCTTGCATCGAGACATATAGCTTGATGGCTTATGCCAGAGGCTTTGAAAGGCGGCACCAAGCTCAGGGTTCTCAAGTTTTCAGCCGTTGCTATAGCAAGCGTGGTAATAGTGGAAGTGGTTTTGGGCTTGCTTGTCGACAGTTTAGCCATTCTCAGCGACGGGTTACACGCATCGCTTGACGTTTTCTCGACAGTGATGCTTTTTGTTGCTACACGCGCTTCGCTTAAGCCGCCAGACGAAGACCACATGTACGGGCATGAAAAGTATGAAGCCATAGGCGGGTTGATAGGGGGAATAATACTTGTCGGCGTTGCCATCTTGATTTTCTATGAAGCTGCAGTCCGAGTTATCGGCAACATCCGAGTCAATGAAGAATTACAGCTAGCGGGTTTCTTTGCCATTGGCTACACGCTGTGCATAGACATCTTCAGGGTAACCATATTTAGAGGCGCAGAACACAGCCAGAGCACTTCGTTCAAAGCAGGATTCTACGATGCCATCTCCGATCTCGGCTCAACACTCATAGCTTTTTTGGGTTTTGGATTGGCGATTATGGGATTTTACTATGGAGACTCGATTGCTTCGGTATTCCTCGGGTGTATGCTCACCTTCTTAAGCATCAGATTGGCACGGGCTAGCATAATGGAACTAAGCGACACGGCATCAAAGGAAATCGTTCAAAAAACCAAGAAATCAGTGCTCTCCCATGCAGGAATCCGCGATTGCCGAACCCTCAGAGTGCGGAAGGTAGGCTCTAAAATCTTTGCTGAATGCACGGTGGAGGTTTCAAGTTTGATGAGTTTGGAAGAGGCGCATGTTTTGGCTTCGGACATCGAGGAAGACTTAGAGAAAACTTTTGGAAATGTTGACGCTACAATTCACATTGAACCCGCCGAGGAAGAAACCAAAATGGAGCAGCTTGTTGAAAAGCTGGCGACCGTGGAAAACGTGAAAGAAATACATGACATAGTAACAGTTTACGCACACGGTAAACTCTACATAACTCTACACGCGTATGTCGACCCCAATCTGTCGGTGGAAGCAGCGCACGACATCGCTGAGAAAATTGAGAAAAAGATGCACACGGAGATAAAGCAGCTTGAAAACGTAACCGTGCATGTTGAGCCGTACGGCGTTGACAAGCACGCGGCTGATATAGACGAGGATGAACTGAAAGACGTAATTGACAAGTTGGCGAAGAAAGTAAAAACCAGCCTGCGGTTGAAGAGGACAGTAACTTATGCTGCTGACGGAAAACGATACATAAACATTGACTGTTGCTTCACGAAGCATATCGCGTTAACAGAAGCTCACGAGATTGCATCACAAGTGGAAAAGAAAATAGCCGAATACTTCGCTGACGCCTTGGTTACAGTTCACATAGAACCAGAATACGAATAAAAAAAGGAAAAAAGGGTTTGTTATTGCAGATTTACTTCTGTTATCAGCGATAGCGTGTCTAAGTTGTTAAGCAGCACTTTCATGTTGGATACCGTGTAGAGGGTGTTGCCGACGTATAGGGCTCTATTCACTTGCAGGTTGTAGTCGTAACCGTAGTATTGTGAGCTTGTCGCGTCTTGGTGTGTTATGCCGCCTCTCAGCGTGAAGCCACTGGTGGTTACCTTGAAAACGTACGCGCCTTGCCAGTAACCGGCTTCCAAGTAAGAGGCTCTGCTTTCCGAGTCAGCGCCGCCGTCGGAGTCTACCACTCCGTAATTGGTTTGTGAAATCGGGATAACCAACAGCTCTTTCTCCTTGTCGAACAGGAACGCCTTCGGCTCATACAAAGCACCTGAATCCGAGTAGTCGCTTTCAACAAGGTACTTCGGGATTTCCGTGGGGTTGTTAGGATCTGAGACGTCGAAAAGCGACAGCTTCACTTTGCCGTCTTCTTTGCCTAAGCCGATAACGTGGTTTTCATCGTATACATGCAGGTAGCTTGAGTAGCCGGGTATCTTTAGTTCGCCTGCGACTTTGGGTTCATCGGGTTTGCTCATGTCCAGCACGAAGAACGGGTCTACTTGTTTGAACGTGACGAGGTAGCATTTGTCACCCATGAACCTAGCGGAGTATATGCGCTCGTCTTCGGCGAGGTGCTCCAGTTTGCCAGTTATGTTCAGGTCCGCGTTTAAGACGTAAACGTTGTTCTGCTGCGTCGAGTCTATCTGCGAAGTGGTGGCTAACCGGAAGTATCCGTTGTATTCATCCATTGAGTACTGGTTAAGGACGTATCCTTTCACGCTGCCTTTGGCTTGAAAAGCCAGTTCGCTGCCATTTACGCGTATTCTGTGAATTGATGTGTACTGTACATCTTCATTCCACGTCGGGAAAGTCACGTAAATGTTGTTTAGCGAAACGTACATGTTGCTGGTTCCGCCCATCATGACAGTCATGTTAGTCGGTTCTTGCATGTCGTCCATTATGTTCAAGCCGATGAACGTGGTAAAGGTGAAGTAGCTGTCCACCATCTCAGCGTAGTAAATGGTCGTCGCCTCAATCTGGGAGGCTTCTGCATCCTCGTAAACTCTTGGAAGCGTAACTTCCTCGTTGATGAGGTAGGCGGGTTGGCTGACAACAGCGTACACGTAGTCACCAATCATTCGGGAGTTGAAGTAGCTACCAGTAAGAGTTAAGTTCCGCGCCAGCACAGGACTCGCTTTCTCAGAAACGTCATAGACGCTCAAGAACGTGTTAACGTCACTGCTGTAGGAATCAATCATTACGTCTTCGGCCCATCCCGCGCCTGCGTAAGTGTAAACTTGGTACCGGCTTCCAATAACCACAAGTTTACTGCCGTCTTCACTTAGAAACAAGCCTGCCACGTACGTGTTGTTGCCGAGAGCAATCTTTGCGATTACACGCGACTCTTCAGGATCAGCATCTAGAATGTACACGTTGTTCTGGCTTGCCGAATAATAGTTATTGTTGGTTGCGACGTAAATGTAATCGCCGTCTGTTTTCACTATGTCAGCTTCGTCTACGCCTTCAACCTGAATATTGGTTGTCGAATAAGAGTTGCTGGAAGAGTCTTCTGCTGCTCCGTCTAGCGCGCTGGGGGCTTCACGTGTAGACCCGAAAAACTGCGAGTCGAGCCAACTGCCGCTATAAGAGGTGGAGCTGTCTTGGGTGTTTTCAGCTAAGAAGTTTTTTAGGGCGTCATATGATTTGAAGTTGTCCATTGGCGAAATATCTGACAAAGTATCGGGCGTGAAGATGCCGGGTGTTGAGCCGTAAACGTAGATTAATGCAACTAGTACTATGGCTGAGAGCGTTGCTACTGTTCCGTAAATTCGAGTTTTTTTCTTGATTTCTTTCTGAACCACTGTTTTTCACCTGTTTATGTTTATGGTGGCGTTTGATATTATCCTAAGCTGTAGAACATGTTGTTCCAGTTTTTAGAACGGCCGCATAGTCCACACGCGGTAGGCTTCGTACCAGAAAATTACGAGGACGATGGCGCCGAACACGGTGATGAATAGGTTCTCGCGCATGAACAAGTCCTGTGCCAGAAACAGCAGGTAAGCCGCATAGAAAACGGTGGAGAAAACTGCATAGAAGAAGTATCTTGGAAACAGCAGTTTGCCAAGTTTAACGTAGTGGCGGAGCACACCGATTTTCACTTCACCTACAAGGACGTAGTGTCCGCCAATTTCTTGTTTCTGAACCAAACCTAAGTCGCGTAACTGTTCCAGATGGTGATGCGCAACGCTTGGGCTGCTGAAGTGCAGGGCTCGCTGAACTTCCCTTACGCTCAGTGGGCTTCCTGTCTTCAAAAGAAACCAGTAGACTTTCCATGCTTTGCCTCTGAGCTCATACTCAAGTTTTGTTTCATCAACAGCGTTCAATAGGTAAGCCGCCTTACAGATACTAAGTGCCAATAAACAACTTATAAGTCCAATTATTAGAACGGATTGCTCTGAGAATAACGTAGACTAAAAAAAATAATCCCAAACCCAAATTCACTAACTTTCCAATTCCACCTCAGATGCTCATAATCAAACACTTAAGTAACACACGCGCACGCGCACATAAACCTGTTTTAGAACCTAGCAGCTAATGTTCGCTGTGCAGAAACCATTTGAGTCTTTAGTTGGCAACCCTAACTTTTTTAACTTAGTTTTGTTTGGTTTTCAGTTCTCGGTTAATAGATACGAGGGGTTAATGCAAGAGAGTCGAGGCAGATTTGCAATCAAAACCAGCCGAAGTAAATTATCCAGTTGACTTAATCCGAACCATTGCAATATTAATGGTTATTCTTGTTCACGCCTCATTCTTTCCCTACAAAATCCCGGGTGAAATAACATCCACTGTCATGGTGAATTGGTTTACAGCCAACGTTTTCGGCGCCATCGGGTATCTAGGCGTTCCCCTATTTGTGATGTTAAGTGGTGCACTTCTATTAAACCCCGTTAAAGCTGATGAGCCGATGGGAGCTTTCTTCAAGAAAAGGTTTAACCGGATTGGTTTGCCGCTGATTTTTTGGACTGTGGTGTATTTTATTTGGAGCTTTAGCGTTTGGGGTACGCCAGTTACGCTGTCAAACATTGGAGAAGGGTTGATTTCTGGTTCATATCCAATTTTGTGGTTTCTTTACTTACTTGCTGGACTATACTTGGTTACGCCGATACTGCGTACCTTGGTGAAATATATTGACCGCAAAAAATTCAGATTTTTGATTGCTATATGGTTTGTGGGTACTATTTCGGTTTCATTAGTTCAGACATTTACCAATTTCAATTATGACCCTCTAGTGTTTGTCGTCACTGATTGGGTAGGATTTTTCCTCTTAGGCGTCTACTTAACGGAAACAAAAATACATTCAACTATATCGTATATTGGTTTAATCTTAGGATTGCTAGTGGCTATTGTAGGTGACTGGTTCATCACAGCAGCCATGGGAGAACAGTACACAGGCTATTTCCATGGCTACTTAAGCTTCAACATGATAATCGCTTCAGCCGCCCTATTTCTGATATTAATCAGAATCCCTCGCAGCAAAATTGACAGCGGTAACATCGTCATCAACCGTCTGATTCAGTGGATTGAACAGAATACTTTACCAATTTATTTGGTTCACATTATTGTTTTGGAGTCGCTTCACCTTGGGCTTTTAGGTTTTTCCTTTCCCTACACCAACAACCTTCTAGTTGATGTACCGTTAATCACTCTCGTCACTTTTGTTTTGACAGTTGCCATTGTCTATCCCTTAAAGAAAATTCCCTTAATAGCGAAACTAATCGGCTGACACCACCAAAACGTTAAGCCTTCGCATAGCGGATTCAATAATACGAGATTTTGATGGCAAAAAAATTAGAGTTTCAATCCCAAAAGCCAAACCCAGAAATGGAAGCCAATTTAAATGATTTAATCTGTGACCACATATCCAATAATTAGAACACATTTCATGATTTCGCTAGTTATTCCTATGGTAATAAAGAGCCTAGGTAAGTACCTTGTCTCGTTTTAGGGATTTTCCCTCGTCACCCGCAACCCTTTATCGTTCTTTTTTTACGGGAGTAATTCTTATATTGAATCCTTCGAAGTATTTCTTTTATGCCTTCGCAGTGGGTAAAATTCACCCTCCTATTTGTCGTAGCCTCTGGATTGCTATTAGCAGGGTTTTTCTTAGCGTGGTATCCGTATTCAGTGATTGAAAGTATGGAAGCACAAATTGAACAGGGTGGAGTAACTCAGTCTGAATTAGACAGTCTGATAGGGGGCTTGCCTTGGTGGCGTGCTCAAGGGATATTTTATTATGGGGCAGCTGGAAATTTTGTGATAGCAGCAGGAATACTTGTTCTGGTATATACCATAGTTTATTTTGCGCTAGTTACGTGGAGGGAATCAATTAGAGATAAGCAGATTAATGCAAAACGGCAACA
>JAFGLT010000012.1 GCA_016927895.1 Candidatus Bathyarchaeota archaeon
ACGAAGGCCCCCATAAAAGATGGGTTTGATGGAGCTGGGGTGTAAGCTGGAAGACTTCGGTCGACCAGCTCAGCCTGCAGTCCCCAATCGCTTGAGGTGTCGGACCGGTGGTGTCTGAGCGATATTTGATGACCCTTTCAAGATGCGTCTGTTTCTTGCCTGTGTGTGGTTAATTCTCGTTTTGTTTTTCTGCTTTTTTGTGGAAATTTTTGGTTTTGGGTGGTTAGGGTAAGGATTATATGGTTGTGGATGCTGTTCTTTAGTTAAGGAGAATTTGTTATGGCTGTTAAAGTGACATCTGAGTATATTGGGTTGTTGAATCAGGCGGTTTCAAGGGAGATTCAAGTTTCGATTCAATATATGTTGCAGCATACGAAGATGGAGAAGCTTATGCGGAAGGCGATTCCTGAAAACATTTTGTTGGATAAGACGACGTATGATGCTGTTGGGGCGTTTTTGAAGGAGATTGCGATTGAGGAGATGAAGCATGCCGCGGATATTATGGAGCGGATTTACCTGCTTGGTGGGTCTGCTACGACGAAGGCGGATAAGCCTGTTGTTGGCGGCAGTTTGAGTGAGTTTGCGCGGCTTGGTGTTGCGGCTGAGGCGGAAGCTTTGGAGTTGTACAGAAAGATCATCAAGGCTTCGAGGGAAGTCGGTGACAGGACTACTAGGCAGTTGTTCCAGAAGATTTACAAGGCGGAAGAGGAGCATTTGCTAAAGTTCCAGGAGTACGTTGATCTCAAGGATGAGCCTGAAGATGCTGAAAGTGCGGTTTCTGAGTGGCGTAAGATTTTCACGGATGACTATTTCGCGTTGTTGAACAAGGCTGTTGCGTCGGAAATCTCTGCGATTATTCAGTACACGAACCAGCATGAAAAAGCCAGTTTGCTTGCTTTGCGTAAGAAAGTTTCTGCGTTGGAAGTGGTTACGGAGTCGAATAAAGCCAAGATTGTCAGCGACTTGTTGAAGACTGTTTTCATGCAGGAGATGGACCACCTCGAAAAGATTAGTGAGCGGATTTACTTGTTGGGTGGCGAGTGCACGGTTGTTCCAGACCCGATTCCGCAGGTTGGAGCAGACCCCAAAGACTTCATTGCGCTGGACAAAGACGCTGAAAACACTGCAATAATGCTGTACAGGCAAATCATAGCAGAAGCCCTGAAACGCGGAGACACAACCACACGAAACATGTTCGAAGAAATCATCAAACAAGAAGAAGAACACTACTGGAGCTTCGACGACTACCAATAGTATTCTCCACACCTCTTTTTTATGCATGCTTTTGAGCGGTTTCTACGCCAACAGCGATAGACCCCCTAGGTTTCTGCAATGATTTTCTATTAGGCTCCAAATGGGGTCGTGTTATGCTGGTTTGCTGTGATTTTGGCGTGAAAAGAATACCCCATAAAAAGGCTTAAGACCTTAGTTTAATTGAATTGGCTAGGCGGTTGGGACCTGCCGAGGGTGAGACGTTGAGGATGGCTTTGATGGAATGCGTTAAAGAATCAAGTTTAATGAAGGAAAATATTCACCGCTGCAAAAAGAAAATTTAATTTTCCAGCGAATCGTGTCAAGTAACATACTGGTTTCGATGCATATATTTAAAAAAAGTTAAATTATGAATTAACTTTAAATGTAACTAAACCCAATAGTATTGGGCAACTGCCTTTCGAGTAATCGAATGGTAATTCCGTTGGATGTTTGGGATTTGGCAAGACAAAAAGAGTTCAATAAACTGTTAGAAAGCGCCATTGATGAAGCGCTGGGTTCTCTCGGTGAATCAGTCAAGCGGTCGATATACTTTCACCTAGAGAACCAGTTCAAGGTGGCGAGAAAAGAAATCCCGAAAAACCTTGGAGAATTTCAAGTGGGGCTTGAAAAAATCTTCGGTGCAGGCGCTCAATTCATCGAGATTCAGATAATGAAAAACCTGCACAGGAAAATTGGGCTTCCGCTCAAAATGGAAAGTGAGACCTTCGAGTTCGATGAATACGTGGGCGCAGCAAAGAAAGGTTTTTTGCAGAAAGCAAGTTAGCCAGAGGCGTCTGAGGGCAAAATTGCCCAAGTTTGGAATAACGTTAACAGGAATTCATATCAACCGTTCATAAAGGCTTTATCAATGCATGGACTTCCTTTTTCAAATCAAGTAGAAGTGGAAGGTATGAGTAAATCTAGGATTCTCGTAATTGATGACGATGAGAACATACTAAAAGTGCTGCAAACAATTCTCGAAGATGAAGGCTACTTCGTTGAAACAGCAGACACAGCAAAGAAAGGTATAGAGCGAAGCGAAAAGGCGTTCTACAACCTAGCTTTGATTGACGTTCGCTTGCCAGACATGGAGGGTATTGAGCTCTTGTCAAAGCTGCGCATTACCAAGCCGAAAATGCGGAAAATTATCGTTACTGGTTACCCCACGCTTCAAAACGCTATATCCGCTGTGAACAAGGGTGCGGACGCTTATGTAATGAAACCGTTTGAAGTAGAGAAAATCCTTCAAACAATCAAAGACCAGCTGAAGAAACAAGATGAGGAAAAAAGCTACACTGAAGAGAGGGTAGTCGAGTTCATCGAAACCCGCATCAAAGCGTTAGAGACAAACCAAGGTTCCCTCAGAAAGTAAACGTAAAAACCTTTACTCCTTATCCAAACTTGATTTCTCTGCTTTTCAGTTTACCCTGAGTTTCGCTAAAATTATTTTTTGGCGCTTCTCGTTTCTATGTGTGAAAGGTGAGGCGAAGCAAAAACAGGTTTTTACCGAAAAATGCTGTTGCACTGGCAAATCTGCAAAGCGTTTTCAGTATATAGTTCTATAGTTGCCTATAATTTTTTTTCCATCCTTCGACGAGAAACGAGCCTTTACTCTTGTTTTCTCAGCTAACAAGCTTCAAAACTTGGTTCTTGTACTTAAATAATGATAACGAGTGCTAACGGGAGAAAAAAACGGTTATTAGCAATGTTATTTTTTGTACACTGTACATGAATCTGTACATTTTCACGTTGCGGGTCTTGTGCATTTTAATTGTGATGTCAACAAGAACTTAAATACACTACACTACATTTAGTGTAAGGTCGTGTATTATTAACACTATGCGACGCTAAACTGTTATCGAGGAGACATTGGAGAAGGCATGAAATGCCCATACTGCGGATCTGCAGATTTCAAAACTTTGGAAACACGCGATTCTCCAGAAAACACTACGCGTAGACGAAAAGAATGCATGGCCTGCGGAAAACGCTTCACCACATACGAGTACGTGGAAACCGTAGAGCTTATGGTACGGAAGAAAGACGGCAAACTGGAACGATTCGACGTTAACAAGACGATTCGCGGCGTGCAGAAAGCATGCGAAAAACGACCCGTAACCATGGATCAAATCAACGAGTTAGCAGGTTTCGTGCGGCAAGCCATAATGCGGAAAGGAAAAGACGAAATCGCATCCAAAGAAATTGGCGATGTAGTAATGAAGTACCTGCGAGAACTCGACCACATAGCGTACATCCGTTTCGCGTCGGTTTACAAAAAGTTTGAGGAGCCTGAAGATTTCAGGCGGTTACTCCTTGAGGTGAAAAAATGAAGTATGTTAGAAAACGTGATGGAAAACTAGAACCCTTCGATCAAGAACGAATAACAAAAGCCATTTGGAAAGCTGCTAAAGCAGTGGGCGGGAAAAACCGTGAACAAGCAAAATTCATAAGCGATGAAGTGCTGGCGGAACTCCGAAGCCGATTCGGCGAAGACGGTTGCCCCACGGTTGAGGAAATCCAAGACCTAGTTGAAAAAAGGTTAATTGAGAACGGTCGAGCCCAAACCGCTAAAGCGTACATCCTCTACAGAAAGCAGCATCAGGACATGCGTGAGCTAGCTGCACTCTTGAGCTCCGCAGACCTAGTGGACCAGTACTTAGAGATTGAAGACTGGCGAGTTAAAGAAAACAGTAACATGAGCTATTCACTTCAAGGCTTAAACAACTATCTTTCATCCACGGTCATAGCTAAGTATTGGATATCCCGGATTTACCCGTCAAAAATTGCCGACGCGCACTTTTCAGGCGACATCCACGTCCACGACTTAGGCGTGCTTGGACCTTACTGCGTAGGCTGGGACGTAGCTGACCTATTGCTTTCAGGATTCGGTGGTGTAGCAGGCAAAATCGAGAGTAAACCTGCTAAACACTTCAGGACCGCCTTAGGGCAAATAGTCAACTTTTTCTACACGCTGCAAGGCGAGGCTGCCGGTGCACAGGCGTTCAGCAACTTTGACACCTACTTAGCTCCGTTCATACGCTACGATAACTTAAACCAGAGGGACGTAGAGCAGGCTCTGCAAGAGTTCTTTTTCAACATGAACGTACCCACTCGCGTCGGTTTCCAGACGCCTTTCACCAACTTAACCTTGGATTTGACCGTCCCAGACTTCATGAAGGAAGAAGGAGTTATCTTCAATGGAAAAGTCATGGAGGAAACTTATGGCGACATGACTAAAGAGATGGAAATGTTCAACATGGCTTTCGCCGAGGTTATGCAGCAAGGCGACTCGAAAGGACGCGTCTTCACTTTTCCCATTCCCACATACAACGTTACCAGCGATTTCGCTTGGGACTCTCCTGTGGCGCAGGCAGTTTTTGAAGTAACAGCCAAGTACGGCGTGCCCTACTTCTCCAATTTCATGAACAGCGACCTACACCCAGAAGACGTGCGAAGCATGTGCTGCCGCTTGAGAATAGACAACCGCGAATTACGCAAACGCGGCGGCGGTTTCTTCGGCGCTAACCCGCTAACAGGCTCCATAGGTGTTGTAACCTTGAACATGCCACGGATTGGCTACTTGTCCAAGGACGAAGATGAGTTCTTCGAGCGGCTGGAAGGCGCCATGGATATAGCTAGAAGCAGCTTGGAGATTAAGCGTAAAGCGCTTGAAGCGTTCACTGAGAACGGCTTGTACCCGTACTCGCGGCGTTACTTGCGCCATGTTCATGAGAGACACGACAAATACTGGAAGAACCACTTTTCAACCATAGGCTTAGTAGGCATAAACGAGACAGTTTTGAACCTGTTAGGCGTAAACATTACGACTGCTGAGGGCAAAGACTTCGCCGTCAAAACTCTCAGCTTCATGCGTGAGCGGCTTGCAGACTTCCAGGAGGAGACAGGTGACATCTACAACTTGGAGGCGACGCCCGCTGAAGGCACATCATACAGGCTTGCACGCCTTGACAAACGTCGATATCCAAATATCATGGCGGCTAACGAGCGGCTGGTTCAAACTCGGCACGCTGAACCATTCTACACGAACTCTTCCCAGTTGCCAGTGGATTATGAAGGCGACTTGTTCGAAGCGTTGGAGCATCAGGAGAGTCTGCAGACGCTTTACACAGGCGGAACCGTCTTCCACATCTTCTTGGGCGAAAGACTGCACTCGTGGAAGTCAGCCGCTGAACTCATACGAAAGGTAGCTTCAAGCTCACGTTTACCCTACTTCACATTGACACCTACGTTCAGTATTTGTCCAACACACGGCTACACAAGCGGCGAACACAAGCAATGCCCAGTCTGCGGTGCACAATCCGAAGTCTACTCACGGGTAGTAGGCTACCTCAGACCAGTGGACCAGTGGAACGACGGAAAACAAGCTGAATTCTCAATACGCAAAACCTTTGACAAATCCACAATGCTAGCTACTGCACCGTTAACCGTGTAAACGAGGAAAACGCATGAAGTTTAGCGGTCTCCAGAAAGTCAGCCTAATCGACTACCCAAACAAGGTAGCCTCGGTGCTCTTCACGCCAGGTTGCAACCTGCGTTGTCCGTTTTGCCACAACTGGCGCATAGCCGTGGACCCCAAGCCGCCGTTCCTGCAGGAAGCCGTGGCACTGAAAATTCTGGAAAGCCGCAAGAAGTACGTGGACGCCGTTGTAGTAACCGGCGGAGAACCCACAATGCACAAGGAACTACCAAAGTTTTTAGCGAAACTTAAGAAGCGAGGGTTCCAAGTCAAGCTGGACACGAACGGGTTTTACCCTGAAGTGTTGGAAGAATGCTTAGCCTACGTGGATTACGTGGCTTTAGACTTGAAAACCTCCCCGGAAAAGTACGCGCTTCTGGGAGCTAAAAATACCAGTGGACTGCTGCGCACCGTCGAAATGCTGAAAATGGGCAAGGTACCTTACGAGTTCAGAACCACAATGGTTCCAGAAATCATAACAGCGGAAGACGTAAACAAAATTTGCGAGCTCACCAAGGGCGCAAAGACCCACGCGCTTCAACAGTTCGTGCCCCAAGACACGTTGGATAAGCGGTTTGAAGGCTTGAAGCCTTATGCGCCTGAAGCCATCAAAGAGTTCGCGGGAACAATGAAAAGCTACGTAGAAAACGTGGTACTCCGCATATAAAACCCTGCAACGACAAAAATATTCAACCAACCCCCGTTTTTTCCTTAAAAAACAATTTTTTTCTAAACACTGGTCTATGCACCGGTCTACTCTATAGTTGAATCTATAAATGGAGGGGGTATAAGTCAAAAAATGCTACAGGACAAAAGATTTGGATTTTGTGTTGTTTTCCGTTTAATAGTCTTCAAGTTTAGGGTGGTCGCAGATAAATGCGCAGTTGTCCTCTTGCGACTTGAAGGTCTATTTCGCCGTTTTTGTTGATGGCTTTGGATGCTGGACCAACTGCTGAAATTGCTAGAACGTTTCTCACCGTGGATTTTACACCCAGCAACTCGAAGGCTGCTTCTTTTCTCAATTCGACTTCAAAGTGTGTTACCTTCCATTCTTCGCCATCTATGATAATATTGATTATTTTGCCCACTCGCATATTTTCGCAGAACAATTCTTTCCCGATTAACTCGTTATATTTCATGCTTTTTCACTCTTTTAGCAAATTCTTTTCTCTTTGTATGTTTATAAGAATTGTTCTGTACCCTCCTGAGACACGCACCCACAAAAAGCCCTTTTAACCACTTAACCAGCTTTTGTCGGTTACTGCGAATCAAGCATCATTTTTCTGCCATTTATCGCGGTTGACCAAACCAACTATGAGGTAAATTAAACCCAAAGCGAAAAGCGGCAACCCAATCTCAAACGGCAACTCCGTAAAAAAATACACAATCATCATAACGAGTCCAGTGGGCAAAAAAGCCAACCCCATTATGAAGAAAGCCTTATAATCGCTTTCCCCCGCTTTTCCAGACTTCTTCCTTTTACGCAAAACCACCACCAACAACAAAGTAACCAGTATTCCTACCAGCAGAAGCAAACTCATGACAGACGCAGGATCATTCATCCACCCAGACTCTCCAGCAAAGATAGAAAACGCCTGTTCAACCTAAAAAACTTTAGCAAAAACCAAAATACCTAACTAAAAACACACCAACAACTAAACATAACTTACAAAATACGCCAGTTCCCTAACAAAAAACCGTGCGAAAACGCCTGTTTCCACACTTTCGAGCCGTAAAGTTTAAGGGTTGAAGTTTTGTATGATTTCGCGTATTCCTTACCTAGGAGTTTGTGGCTTGAAATTTAAAGGAGAAACCATAGAAGAACACAAAGCTGAGGTTCTAATCAAACTCAGAAAATACAAACTAATCAAAAAAGAAACATCAGAAGAAGCCATCGGCTACACCGTCAGCATCCCCAAAGAAAAAGAAAAAGCATTAGTCTGGTGCATCCTCGGACAAGCAACCGTAGGCATCGCCATGATGAACTCACTATACAAAATATTAGAAGAAAAAGGCCTAGACCGTGCCATCGTAATCACAGAAGGCCGCTTCACCCACGCAGCCAAACAAGGCGCAAAAAAGAGGAAAGTCGAACTTCTACCAAAAACCTTCCCAGTGTTCGAGATTTTCGACCACAAACTGGTTCCAAGACACGAAATTCTGGATGACGAAGAAAAGAAAAAAATTCTTGCTCAATACAAAATCCAGCCCTACCAGATGCCACAGATAAAATCCACCGACCCCGCAGTGAAAGCAATAGGCGCCAAACCCGGTGACATGCTGAAAATAATAAGGAAAAGCGCAACAGCAGGCGAGCACATCGCTTACCGCTACGTAGTAGACTAAAAAAGGGAAACAGTAGCCTTATTTGGATATCATTACTTCTGTCGATTTGACGACGGCGTTTACTTCGTCGCCTACTTTTATCCCTAAATCCTCAACTGCTTCTTTCGTTATCACCGAAGTGATTACCGCAGGCGCCTTGATTTCAACTTTAACTTTCGCGGTTACTCCATCTTTTTCTATGGAGACTATCTTTCCTTTCAGTTGGTTTCGAGCACTAAGTTTCAGACCTAACACCTCCCAGCACTCTTGGTCTGCAAGAACCTCACTCATGCGACCCTCTACGCGCTGATACTCCTCTATCAAACTCTGCCCCAACTCAGTTAGCTTGGCGCCACCGCCTCCGGATTTGCCGCCCTTAAACGTTATCACAACTGGCGCTTCAATAGCTTTCTGAATTTTTTGCAAGTAATTCCACACGTAACGATAGGACATGTCAAGCTTTTCAGCAGCTTTCGAAATGGACTGCTCCGTTTCTATTGCTTTTAGAATTTCAGCGCCACCTTTGCCTAGCACAGGCGTCCCGTTATATTCTATCCATACTTTGCAAGAGGGCTTGTGCTTTTTGTGAGGAAGCATTCCAATTAGAGTTAATAACGGTAACGTTTATAAGGCTAATGATATGAATGACGATGCATAACGGTGTTTAAACATGCAAGCATGGCAAAAATTATTACTAGTCGCAGCATTAGCCACCATAATCGTGGTCGCAGGCACACTAGTATACTTCAACTACTTCTCGAAACGCAGACTTTTCATATCCACAACCACCAGCCTATACGACACCGGCTTACTAGACGTAATCGAAGCAGACTACGAAGCCACCCACAACGTTGACCTACAAATAACAGCGGTAGGAACAGGCGTAGCCATCCAGCAAGCCCAGAACGGTGACGCTGACATAGTACTTGTTCATTCGCCCTCAGTAGAAAAAACCTTCCTAGAGGGCGGTTACGGCGTGAACAGAAAAATCATAGCCTACAACTTCTTCACAATCGTGGGACCAGCAGACGACCCAGCGCAAATCTATGGAAAAACAGCAGCAGAAGCCCTATTCAACATAGTACAGTATGGAGAAAATATGCCTGACCAGTCGGGAGCAACCCAAATCTGGGTCTCCAGAGGAGACAACTCAGGCACAAATTCGAAAGAAAAGAGCCTTTGGACCGCAGCTGGCTACAACTACACAGAACTTTCAGACGAAGTCTGGTTCGCAAGCACAGGTCAAGGCATGGGCGCAACCTTAACTGTAGCTGACCAAAAGGGCGCTTACACTCTCTCGGACATCGGCACATACCTGAAATATTATTCAGACGGTAACATCGATTTAGTTTCACTGATACTTGAAGAGCAGGCGCTGCTAAACGTCTACAGCGTCATGGCAGTGAGCCCGGATGTTTCAGCAAATCAATCATTGCACGAAAACATCAACTTTGAAGACGCAATGAATTTCATAGAATACTTGATTTCCGACTCAACACAGGAGCTAATAACAAACTATGGTAAAGACACTTACGGTCAGAGTTTATTCACAGGCGCTGTGCAACAATTAATTGCTGATGAACCTCAACCTCTTATGCGCTGGGTACAAGACTACGCGTTCTTTGACGGCTCCGAATGTCCACCGCAATACAGAAATGGCTACGAAGACCTTTACAGTTAGAGGAACATAGTCTTGGCTGATATACTCGCTGACACAGCCGAAGCATTGCAGTTGATAATTACAGGCGACCCAGAGATACTCGGAATTGTCTCCCGTTCCCTCCTTTTTTCTGGAACAGCCGTTATTTTAGCCATTCTCTGGGGCACTCCGCTTGCGATGCTGATTGCCATGAATGAATTTCGAGGTAAAACCTTAATCAAAACATTCCTCAACACTCTAATAGGTTTACCAACGGTAGTTTTGGGTTTAATTCTTTTTCTCATTTTTTCAAAAGGTGGTCCCCTAGGTTTTCTAGGGTTGCTTTACACGCCAGCCGCCATAATGCTTGGTCAAGCCGTACTGATAACGCCGATATTGGTTAGCATCGGGGTGTCAGCTATTGAATCTGTTGACCCTGAAATAATGAGCTTATCCAGAACGTTGGGTGCTTCGGAATCCCAAGCGCAAGTAGCAGTTTTAAAGGAAGCAGCCAGCGGGATTGTTTTATCTGACCTTGCCAGCTTTAACCGCGCAATTGGCGAGTTAGGTGTAGTATTGCTTGTAGGCGGCAACATCGGAGGAGGCGGCAACAGGACAGATGTTATCACGACTGCAATTTCACGTAATGTTCAAATAAGCGAGTTCGGTCTCGCCATAGCCTTGGGAATATTATTAGTGTTAATACTTTTCACGATAAACATGATAGTGGCTGTATTAAGGAAGGCAAACTACATAGTCGAATTAGCTAAACCACCATTTTCTAGATTTAAACGCAACAGAGAGACCAAACAATGACAGCAGTTGCTGAATTAAAAGATGTAACGAAAGCTTATGGCGACAAAATAGTGGTGAATACTGTGAACCTTCAAATCCGCGAAGGCGAAATATTAGCCCTTTTAGGACCTAACGGTTCAGGGAAATCCACAATACTGAAAATGCTTGCGTTCATCGAAAACCCTACAGGCGGCGAAGTGAAATTCCAAGGCAGCGCCGTTAACTTCAAAAACACCGAAAAAGAACGTATGCAAAGCACTCTGGTTTTTCAAAAAACAACAGTCTTCGGCACTTCAGTCTACAACAACATTGCCTACGGATTGAAAATAAGGAAAATACCAAAGGAAACACGTGATCGGGAAGTGAAAAAGGCGTTGGAATTGGTGAAGTTGAAAGGGTTCGAGAAACGCAATGCAATAAAGCTTTCTGGGGGAGAACAACAGCGAGTGGCGATAGCTAGAGCCTTAGTGCTGAATACGAAACTGCTGCTCCTGGACGAGCCAACGGCGAACTTGGACCCGAAAAACGCAGGCATAATTGAAGAAGTTATGGATACTGTGAACCGCGAAAACAAAACCACCATCGTGATGGCAACGCACAACATGTTTCAGGCTAAAAAGCTGCCTCATCGCATCGCATTAATGGATGAAGGCAAAATTACCGAGATTGGAGAGCCCGCAGAGGTTTTCGGTAAACTCTCCAAAAACTTGGCACGCTTCGCTGCCGTCGATAACACATACACTGGAACTGCTATAGCGACATCGTCTGGCACATCAAAAGTTGATGTAGGCAACGGCGTGCAGATAGAAATAACCCAGCAGAGGAAAGGTGCTACCGCCGTTTTCATAAATCCACAGGACATAATCTTGTCCAAAACTGCAGTGGAATCCAGCGCGAGAAACGTGTTCAAGGGAAAAATCACCGAAATCACTGACGTAGATTCACTCGTGAAACTCAAAGTTGACGTCGGCAGAACATTCGTGATTCAGATAACCAAGCAGTCCTTCAACGAGATGAAACTTTGCTTGAACGCCGAGGTTTTCATAACCTTCAAAGCCTCAAGCGTTCAAGTGCTTTAATCGGGACTTTTTCTGTCCTCTGCCAGTTCGTGCAGAATTACTAAGGCTTCGCCGAGGGACATGTTCAGCCTGTTCGCTAGTTCTGAAGCGGTTATTTCGGGTTTTTCCTGTAATATCGTCTCTCGCGTGTACGCTTTGTGGGTTGGGTACATCACCGAGGCGTGAACCGTCTCGATAAGTATCGGCCAAAGTTTTTCTTTCATGTATTCTTCCACGCTCATGCGGCATCACAAAGTTCATTGTGTTAACTGGTTATTCAGCTTACCGCAAAAAGTGACCATGAGTCTTCGAAAAGCAGGCAGGCAACTTTTAAATGGTCTCGAAGAGCCAAAGTTAACGTGGTGAACGTTAAGTTGACTAAAACGGCGTTAATTGTTTACTGGTCGAAAACAGGTAACACTGAGAAGGTAGCCACCGCCATAAAACAAGGCTTAGAAGATGCAGAAGTCCAAGTTACAATGAAAAAACAGGCAGAGGCGGAAAACGTTGACTACTTCGACTACGACCTCGTCTGCGTTGGTGCTCCTTCATACTCTTGGCATCCCCCAGAACCGATGGCGAAATTCCTTAAGGACAAATTCGCAGCTTACCGCAAAGAAGGCAAAATCAAACCGTGCGCCCCAAAAGTTCCAGGCAAAAACGCGTTAATTTTCGTAACTTACTCTGGTCCTCACACAGGCATTGACGAGGCAACACCAGCGGGCAAGTACATGGCTCAGTTCTTCGAGCACTTAGGCTTCACGGTCTTAGACGAATGGTACATCCTGAGCGAGTTCCATGGTTCCTTGGAGCACAGCACAAAGGGTAGGATGGGCGACGTAAGAGGAAAACCCACCCAAGACGACCTGTTCAAGATAAAAGAAGACACAGAAAGTTTAGCTAAGAAACACTTGGTTCAAGCCTAACTTCTTTTTCTCTCGATGACGGCTCCGTGCGCAAAGTTAATAGTTCTCTCACCCAGTGATTACGTAGAGGTGGAAATTTTTGAAAGCCGTTGTTTACAGGGGTCCACGTAACATTAAGGTTGAGGAGGTTCCTGAGCCGCGTGTTTCAGGCAAAAAAGTGCTTGTGAACTTTAAGGCTGGAGGTATATGTGGAACTGACATGCACTTTTACAGGGGTGACTGGCGCTGGATGAAACGCGGGCGAATAATTGGTCATGATGCTTGCGGCGTCAGGGCGGACACTGGCGAGCGCGTGGTGATGATGCCTCTGGTTTACTGCGGCAAATGTTATTACTGCCTGAGAGGCCTGTCCACCTACTGCAAACGCGGCAAGTTCTTAGGCCTCACCAGAGACGGTTTCTTCTCCGAAAAAACTGCTTTAAGCCCCGTGAACCTGATTCCTGTGCCAGACAGCGTCAGCGACGACGAAGCCGCAACTGTGGAGCCAGTGGCGTTGGCGCTTCGCGTGTTGAATGCACTTAACCCTGACGTTGGCGATTGGGCGACAATAATCGGGCAAGGCGCCATAGGCTTGTTGATGACGCAGGTGGCGCGGCTGAAAGGGTGCAGAGTTATAGCCGTCGATTTAGAGGATTACAGGCTGCAGCTTGCTGAGAAGTACGGCGCGGAGTTCTGCATTAATGCGGGTCGAGAAGACGTGGTTAAGCGGGTTAGGGAAATCACTAAACGTGGCTCGGACGTTGTGGTTGAAGCAGCTGGAACTACGAGGACGGTGGAGCAGACGCCGTTTATGGTGCGGAAGGCAGGTAAGGTTGCTTTGGTGGGTGAGTCAAAGGGGTATTTGAACTTGGAGGATGCGGACGAGGCGGTGTTCTTTACCATGTATATTTCTCCTGTGGAGTATCCCTTGGCTGTGAAGCTAATCGCCGAGAAAACTCTGGATGTTAAAGGCTTGGTGACGCACAGGTTTAGGCTTGTGGATTTTGAGAGGGCACTTCGAACGGTAGATGACCCCGCGGAGAAGGCTTTGAAGGTCATCATAACGGAATAAATTCGGCAGTTTACCGTAAAGTATATTCTTTGCAGGATTACGCTTACGAGAGTTATAAACGAGTTTCCATCAAAATGTCCGATATGTGGTGGAGAAATTAGTACATGAATTAGGTTTGCTAGGGCTATTGAGATACAGACTATGAACAAGTTAGTTCGAGTAATTCTATTGGATTTCAAATGTGCAGTTGCCGCTGTCACCGTAGTCTACAGCACCATTAAATGTAACTGTTAGTGTGTAGTTCCCAGGTTCTGCTTGTACATTTGTTTCGTTACCGCTTATTTTTTGATCCCAAGGCATTAAAAGTTCTTGATATGTTGTTTGTGAATTAGGACTAAAAACTGGATGTGGTTCTGCATATGTTATTTGTCCGCCCCCAATACTAGTGACGTATAGACCATCTTTTTCTATTAAGTAGCTCACTGAGTTTGGGTATGGTACTGCCCAATCGTGTGGGTTATTAACGTATATTGTGAAATTGACTTCTTCCCCTTGTAAGTAGAAGGGCTTGTCAGATGCGACTTCAATGTCAACAGGACCTGAACCATGAGTGGTTTGACCCAAAAAAAAAGGCACTAATTATTATTACAATAATTAAAAACGTTGCAGCCAAACCTATGTACAACGTTTTAGGTCTTTTTTTGGATTCAGTTTGTGGAGTGACACTGCCCAAGACATTACACCCCGACTTAGTTAACTGCTTATATGGTGGCTTAATATATAAAAACAATTCTAAGCCAAATTAAATCAATTTTGTAGATTCGACGTTAACTTAAAAACTATAATGGCGCATCTTCCTTTTTTAAAGAAAAAAGAGGGGCTGAAGTGAAAGCCAAGTTTTTCCTATGATGATATTAAACAATCAACGTCGAAGTAAACTTGAATATAGACCATTAAACAAACACAAACGTATCTGAAATTTACGGTAGTTGTTCCGAAATCTATTGTTTGCGGCGTAGAGCTTCCGGCAATATTCAAACCGTTGACAAGAGTCCAATCGTAGTTGTTGTTTTGAGACACGTAAACTGCGACATAAGCATTTGTTCCAGTTGGTAGGTATGCGTGAACGTAGATGTGATTTGTTCCACTTTGTTGACTGCTCATTTTCCCAATTATTGCTGCAACGTCTGGATAGGATTCACCATGTAGTCGAGCATAGTTACCATCTGGCGAGCTGCCTATCATACCATTAACGTTTTCAACACCAGCACCCCAACCGTCTATAACTCCGCCCCATACAATGCTTGAAACATAGGCAGACTGGGTATCGAATATATGGAAACTGTAGTGTCCATCGCCATGTGTGTCTGTTTTTGTAGTGTATATTCTCACTGCCCACCAACCACTGGCGCCCAAGGGGTTTCGGTTGATTGTTTCGGTTAAGCCATTTCCTCCGTTAGGTCGATTTGGATGAATGTATTCAGTTATTAGGAGTGAACAACTGCCTTGAATCTGAGCAGAATACTGAGGTCGGCTTGTCGCCGTAAGATATTGATAGCTCTATCTAAGAAACAAGAACTGAATATGATGAAACTTGTTCATACTGTTAACAGCACGTACAACGAAGTTGACCGCAACTTACGCATTTTGGGAGCCGAAGGGCTTGTTGCTCAACGGCATCGTGACCACAATCGTATTGTGCGCTTGAATCTTAAAAATGACGACGCTTTGATTGTACTTAAAATCCTGAAGCTTCTGAATGGCTCCGGTGACCTAAAGCAACTCCGAAGAAAGTTGAGTCTTATCACAGAAGGCAATTCGAATTGATTTGGGTTTTTCTCAATAGTGTGATTTGCACTCGCTAATTATGTTCGATATCCTTTTATTATTGACTTGCTTAATCAAGCCGAGCGAGTACATTAAGAACCGAGAAGTGTAATAAAAAAAGGTAAGCATTTGCTTACAAAAAGTATATTATCCATCGGGGAAAGTGGTGTACCCGCTTTAATTTAGCAAGAAAAGAGAGTGTGACTTCGATTAGCATCAAAGCCGTGATATTTGATCTCGATGGGACTATTGCTAGTTTCAACTTAGACTACAAGGCACTGCGAGGAGACGTTAGGAGCTACCTGTTGCGAATGGGTGTTCCCGCATCGGTGTTATCCGTGAAAGAAAACATCTTTGACATGCTTAGGAAAACCATGATATACGTGAAGAACAATGGAAAATCAGCTGAAACCATGGATGAAATTCGTAACGAAGCTTTAGCTATAGCTGAAAAATACGAGTTAGAAGCCGCCGCGAGCACAGACTTGCTTCCTGGAGCATACGAAACTCTGAAGATTTTGAAACAGATGAATTTGAAACTCGGCTTGTTCACGTTGAACAGCGATAAAGCCGCAAACTACATTCTGCAACGCTTCAAACTCGGCGACTTCTTCGGCGTGACGGTTCCTAGAAACAAAGTTAACTTTGTGAAGCCTAATCCTGAGCACCTCGAAATGGCGCTTAAGGTTTTAGGTGTAACGCCGCAGGAAACGGTGGTTGTTGGAGATGGTAATGTGGACATGGAAAGCGCTAAGGATTTGAACGCTATTGCTGTTGGCTTGCCTGCAGTCGCATCCAAGGCTGATCAGTTGATGAGGCATGGGGCCAATTACATTATAACTTCGATAACGGATTTGCCTGTTCTTGTAGAGAAGATAAACAAGGGGCAAATAATGCAGTAATGTGGTTGCAGTTTGGCGTGTGGTTTTTAGTCAAGTATTGTGGCTGTACAGCTGGTTTTAATGCTGATGTGCATTAGGTTATGCTGTTTTCTTTACAAGTGGAATCAGTATTGTTTTTTAATATTGGAAAGTTATGTATCGAATAACGTTATGTAAACCATAAAGCTTATATATTAAAACTGTTCATCTGCTTGTTTGCGCGGACCTAATGCACTGTTTTCTCAATTAAAAGGGATACGGTGACGGTTCTATGCAAGTATTAAATGGAGCGTAAAAAAATGAGTAAAGAGGCTAGAACGCGTCAACGGTTAGTTGACAAGTGCCCGGAATGTGGTAGCGATAATCTGGTTCATGATTATGATACTGGCGAAACTGTTTGTGGAGGTTGTGGTCTTGTAATTTATGAGCAGATGATGGATAAAGGACCTGAATGGCGTGCTTTCACGCAGGAAGAGAAAGCGTCAAGAAGCCGTGTGGGTGTGCCTACATCCTATTCTGTTCATGACAAAGGTTTGTCCACAGCTATTAGTCAGGTGGATCGTGATGCTTTCGGAAGGAAATTGCCGCTTTCGACTAGGCTGCAGATGTGGCGTTTGAGGAAGTGGCAGATTCGTTCCCGAGTGCACTCTTCCATTGACAGGAACCTTGCGCAGGCTATGGCGGAGCTTGATCGTCTTTCTGATAAGGTGTACATTCCGCCTCCAATTAAGGAGAAAGCTGCTGTTATTTACCGTAAAGCTCTCGACAAAGGACTTGTTCGTGGTAGGTCGATTGCGGCTATCGCGGCTGCTGCATTGTACGCGGCTTGTCGTGGTAGTGGTACTCCGCGGACTTTGCGTGAGATTTCTGAGGCGAGTCTTGTTGATAAGAAGGATGTTGCTCGTTGCTATAGGCTTTTGCTGCGTGAGCTTGAGGTGCATATGCCGATTGCTGATCCGTTGACTTACGTGTCGAAGATTGCTGAGCGCACCGGGATTTCTGGTAAGACTCAGGGTGCTGCAATTCAGATATTGCGGGATGCCCGGAGGAAGCGTGCTGCTGCGGGTAAAGATCCGATGGGTTTGGCTGCTGCGGCGTTGTACATTGCTTGCTTGCAGAATAACGAGAAGAAGACGCAGAAGGACATTGCAGAAGCTGCCGGCGTTACTGAAGTGACAGTGCGTAACCGCTACAAGACTTTGAAGAAACAGTTGAATCTGGAACTGCCCGATTAAGCTTTTAATTAGCTGCTTTCCTATTCTTTTTCTAATTCCATAACTATTGGCCCTGTGTATCCGCAGTTTTCACACACGTATTTTTTAGGTGTCAGCCAGATGTCTAGTCCGCTTGATAAGTTGATTTTTGGGCTGCAGCATCTGGGGCAGTAGATTTTTTTTGGTTTCCCGTGTTTCAGGGATTTGAGTACTTCACGGACGTTTTGCAGCATTTTCATCTGAGACTTCGCACCTTTGCGTGGTGGTTATTGCAGTTCTATGTTGTCTTCGGGGTAACCCATTTTAACGAGGAATTCTCGGACTCTTTCTCGGTGGTCTCCCTGCAGCATTATTTGACCGTTTTTGGATGTTCCGCCACAAGCACAAAAAGATTTCAGTTTTTGAGCTAAATCTGATAGGCTTGAGTTGTCATCCATACCATCAACAATCGTGTTTGCTCTGCCGAATTTTCTTGTTTCAAGTCTGATGCGAATACGTTGCTGCTCTTTTTCGATTTCGCCGCAAACGCATAAGTCCTTTGGAAGCCCGCAAGTTGAACAAACTTCAGCCATGACGCTCAAACAGTAGCATGTCATTGAGATATATAAAAGTTTCAAAGCCAAAATCCAGATTTACCAGAGCTTGAAAAGGCAAATTGATCCTGCTGTGCCACTGAAAGTTAATGAATATGCTTTTCCAGAACGACTGTACTGGGATGCGATTTTTTCTATAGCACCCTATATGTGGAAAAGCAGTTCTGAACTACCAACTTTTGAGGGCGTATAGATTTTGCCGTTCTAAACACGTTGCTTTAGGGTTAATTTTAGCACAGGCGGAAGTAGCTAATAAAACTTTTAGTTTCTCAGCGTGCGCTTAACGTAAAAGTATGGACATTTAAGCTCACAAACGAACAGATGAAAAAGGTTTTCAAAGACTGGGGTGAAATTAGCTTTTTTGGTTAGGTTTTTTGGTCTTTTCTCAGTGCAACAACAAAATCGGTGTGTATAAAGGGTTGTAAAAAAAGGTTAAAGCAACTTGTTTTGCTTCAGCTACTCTTTAACCGTAAAAAGACCTAAAGTTGTTACTGCCGCAAACACTATCGTTAATATTCCTAAACCCATGTGAACATCTGTTACTCTACAACCAGCAGTCAAAACAGCAGTTACTATAGGTATTACAGATATAATGCGGATGTTTTTCAATTTCATACAAATTCACCTCTTTTAGGCATAGTTGTCTTCCCTAAAGACAGGGGGGTAGCTGCATATATATCTTTCTGATATATTATAAATTTATATATTTGCCGACGATAAATATACCTGATGATTTAGTATGGGAAGCACAGCACAATTTGTCATACTTGGCATGTTAAGCAAAGAGCCAATGACAGGATATGACATCCGTAAGAGAGTAAAAACACGCATGGGTTCATTTTGGGATATAAATTATGGTCAAATTTACCCCACTTTGCGAACGCTAGAAAAAAAAGGAGAAGTCACAAAAAAAGTAGAAATCATGGAGAACAGACCAAACCGCAAGGTGTATTCCATTACGAACAAAGGATTAAATGAACTTAAAAAATGGTTATTGAAGCCAGCTGAACCTGAAAGCGCAAAAATCGAAACGTTACTTAAGGTTGCTTTTGGCGAACATTTGTCCAAGGATGAAATTATTAAGCATATAAACGAGTTTAAAGCCCGCAACATCTCAAGACTCGAAGATGCATCCAACATTGAAAAAGAAATGAAAGCACAATTAAAAAAGAACGAAAAATACTTCTTTCCACTGCTTACATTTTCATTGGGAAAAAGTCTGCATAAAGCAGGTATTGAATGGGCAGATACCGCAATAGAACTAATCGAAAAGCACAAGAACTTCACCAAGCTTTACGAAAATGGCAAAAACAAGATATCCAAAATCAATTAACATCTGAAAAGGCGCGTTTGGGAAAGGGATAAATTTTCTTGCAACAGCACTATACTCTATGAGCCGTTATCTTGATTGGCTGAAAGAAGAAAACATGAGTTTATTCACGGATTTTTATGAGTTAACCATGTGCGCAAGCTATTTTGACAACAACAAATTTGAGCCTGCCACATTCGACTTGTTCATAAGACGGCTGCCTGAAAACCGTTCGTACTTACTGTTTGCGGGGCTGGAACAAGTGCTACGTTACCTTGAAAGCGTACGGTTCACTGAGGAACACCTTGCATACCTGAAAACGCAGGGCTTCAACCAGAAGTTCCTCGATTACCTGAGAGACTTCAAGTTCACAGGCGATGTGTGGGCTGCCCCCGAAGGCACCGTAGCCTTTCCATGCGAGCCTTTAATCCGCTTAACCGCGCCCATAATAGAGGCGCAGCTGGTGGAGACTTTCCTGCTGAACACCGTCAACCTGCAAACCATGATTGCCACGAAAGCGTCACACGTGGTGAATGCGGCTAAGGGCAAAGCCGTTATCGAGTTCGGGTTAAGGAGAGAACACGGCGTCGACGCGGGAATGAAAGTGGCACGAAGCAGCTACATCGCAGGATGCCACGGCACATCCAACGTTCTAGCAGGATTCCATTATGGCATACCAGTTTTTGGAACCATGGCGCACAGTTTCATCATGTCCTACGAGAATGAAATTGACGCTTTCAGAGCTTTCGCACGGACTTTCCCAAATAAGTCCACGCTGCTAATTGACACTTACGACGACTTGGCAGGCGCGAAAAAAGCCGTTGTGGTCGCTAAAGAACTTGAAAAGCAAGGATTCAAACTTGACGGCGTAAGATTGGACAGCGGCAACTTAGTTGAGCTAAGCAAGAAAGTCAGAAAACTACTGGAAGCCAAGGGTTTACAGTACGTTAAAATATTCGCGAGCGGCGACTTAGATGAATTCAGAATAGCGGAGCTACTGGATAAAGACGCGAAAATTGACGCTTTCGGAGTCGGCACCAAAATGGGAACATCAGCAGACAAGCCCTATGTTGACGTAATCTACAAACTATGCGAAACCATGACAGGACGAGGAAAGTTTTCGCCTATGATGAAGCTCAGCGAAGGTAAAACAACGCTGCCAGGACGAAAGCAAGTTTACAGGTTTAAAGACGAAAACGGCAACTACACGAAAGACGTGATAGCCCTACTGGACGAGAAGGCAAAAGGAGAGCCGTTGCTGCACAAAGTTATGGAAAAAGGCAAAATAACCATTAGCCTACCGTCTCTTGAGGAGATACGCGCCAATGCCGCTGAAAACCTGTCGAAGCTGCCTGCAAAATACAAGAAACCGACAAACGCGCCCGCTTATCCTGTGGAGTTAAGCCAAGACTTAAAGAACCTGATAAAAACTTTGAAGAAGAAACTTCTGCAAACTTCGCAGGTCTGAGCAGGTTAAGTTGCAAACGTTGTTAGCAGGTGTATGAAGCCGACTTCCACTACTGAAGCCAAGAGGAACACGCCGTAAATGTAGGCAAGAGCTTTCATGGTCATCGTCCTGCTGAGTGTTTTCTTGATTGTCAGGTAGATGCCGTAGCCTTCAATTATACCCACCGGGGCGCTGACCAGCAGAATCAGCGGTAAAGTTTCAAGAGTTACTCCACCATTGATTAGAGTGGCTCCCCGCAGAATGCTCAAGAAAACAATCATGCATGCGAAAACCGCAGCGAAAATTCCCGGGTGCGATATCACCACGTCAGCGTGTTTCTCTCGTTTGAAGAAGTTGAAAACCACTAGGTTAACGTAGAACGTCATGCCTATTAGAATCATCGAAACCACGAGGACATTATGCAGGAAAAGCATGCCCACAGCTAGGAACTGGTTTTGTAGAACGTCGCCTAGAATGGTAAAAAAGAACTGGTTTTCAGCGTATGAAAGCCCAAGGAGTATGACAAAGGCTAAACCCAAAATTACTGTGTTTTTCTTAGCGTCCAAAGGCTTCCATTACTCCAGTCAGTTTAGCCCTTGTATTCAAACGCGTGTGTAATAAAAATTTTGTGAACTTCCACTTAGTAGCGGTTATTACAGGCACCACAAATCAAGTGCCTTCGTTCAGTAGTTTTCTGGCGCTGATACGAAGCAGTTGTACAGGTTGCACATTAGACCGCTCCATGGGGTAAATTTAGAAATGATCAATTATAGCAAACACTTAATAGGCTTCTTAGAAAAGGATATTTGCTATCGAAAGAGGGAGGATTATGCAAAATCGCCCAGCTATAGTCGCTGTTGGCCGAACAAAGTTTGGAGAGCATTATGGAAAAGAGCCTGAAAAGCTTATTGAAGAAGCCTGGCTCGCTGCTTCACACGAGTGCAACATAGAGCGCAGAGACTTGGAAGCATGTTACCTCTCCGACTGTTTTCTCCCGATTACCAACAAGCTAGGGTTAGAGGAAGGGTTCCTTTCAGAGCTTACGGAACTTCACGTGCCCATGGAAGTTACCCGATCAGTCAGCGCTGCCTTGTTAACTGCGTGCCAAGCCATTCAGGCGGGAGTGTGCAAAACTGTTCTAGTCGGCGGCATAGAAAAGATGACGGACCGCTGGGATAAGATTCGTGATGACCTTATGCTTCTAGAAGACCCTTGGAGCTATTACGCTGGAGGCACACCAGAAACAAACCATGAGCTGATGCTTAGGGCTTACATGAAGAAGTACGGTGTGACAGGCGAAAACCTTGACAAGCTTAATGAGGCTTTGGCTCAGGTAGCCGTTAAAAACCACGCGAACGCCACGAAAAACAAGTACGCCCAGTTCCAAAGAGAAATAACCATTGAACAAGTTCTCCGGGCTAGAAAAGCAGCACAGAAACCACTGGGCCTGTTCGATTTTGCGCCAATCTCAGATGGTGCATCAGCTTTAATTCTTACAAGTGAGGCAATTGCTAAGAAACTCACTGACAAACCTGTTTATGTTCTGGGTTACTCTTCAGCCACGGACTACTTGAATTTTCCAGCAAGAGATGACCTTACGCATTTTGCTGCAACTAAAATTGCCATGAAAAACGCTTTGAACATGACCGGGAAAACCCGGTGGGACCTGCAGGTTGTGGAGGTTTATGACCAGTCTACGGTAATGGAGCTGGTGTCTCTCGAGGATTTAGGCTTCTGTGAACCTGGAACAGCGTGGAAAAGCATAAACAAAAGCTGCAGCGACTACAAAGGCTACTACGAAATAAACGGCAACCGACTTTTCGTTAACACCAATGGCGGTTTGAAAGCCGATGGCAATCCGCTGGGAGCAACGGGCGGCGCTCAGCTTTTCGAGGTTTTCAGGCAGTTAAGGGGCGAAGCTGGTGAAAGACAAGTGGAAATCGACCAAGCACCACCGAGGTCTGGTTGCACGCTGGAGTTTGAGGGTTTCGGAACCAAGGCGTACGTTAGCATTTTAGGGAGAGAACAAGATGAGTAGCGAACCTATAGAACGTCGAGTTTCTTATCTCGGTGACAGGTTGAAAGCGAGCCGTTGCAGAATCTGCGGGAAAGAATATTTCGAGGTTAGAGATTACTGCGGGAATTGTGGACGGAAAAGCTTCGGTAAAATGGATAGCATTGACCTTTTTTACGAGAAGGGGAAACTGGAGTTGTGCACGCTTGTTAAGGAGCCGACAAACAAGTTCATGAAGCTAGGCAGCTACATTTACGGCATTATTTCTTTCCACAATGGGAAAATCCGGGTTTCTGGAAGGCTCACGGATCAAATATTTAACAATGGGGACGCAGTTGATTTTTCAAGTTTTGAAGGCAGAGAAGTTATTCCAAGGTTCAGGCGTCGCTACTCGGTAGGCAGTCGCGACGTTGTTCCAACGATTTCTTTGGCTTTCACTTTAGCTGACGAGTATTACCCACACCAAGAGTATACCGTTGTTAAGCCCAGCAAGGAATACGATGTGCCCGGCATTGTGGGTTACGGCGTTTACACTTCTCGGTTCAGGATAAAAGAGGGCGGTCTTGAACGTTCTGTACCCTTCGTTGATGAAGACGCTGTGACAGCCGCGGTTGAAGCAGGGAAAATATCGCTTATACACTCGGGAATAGACAGTTCGCAGGTTGGCAAAATCTACGTGGGTTCCGAATCTAACCCTTACGCGGTTAAGCCTATAGCGTCAAAGGTAGCTCAGGTTCTGAAGCTCGGCGAAGAAGAGGAAGATGTTCAAAGCGTTGACGCCGTGGACACAGAGTTCGCATGCAAAGCCGCTTCAAGCATGTTCAAAGACGCTGCTTCGCTTGTTAATTATCCGGATTCTGGCGTGAAGTACGCTATGGTTATCGGTGCAGACAACTCTCAAGCAGCGCCCAGAGGTTGTCCCGGTGGGGAGCTGGATACTTTCGTTGGTTACGGCGGCTCTGCATTTATTTTCGGAAAGTATGACGTTATTGCTGAAATCGAAGGATGGTACTCATGCACCTCTGACACTCCTGACTTTTGGCGTAGAGACGGTGAGCCGTTTCCGATGCACGGTGGCAGATTCACAGGAGACCCCGCGTACTTTAAGCACGTTAGGAAAGCAACAACTAAGCTTATGGATAAGCTTAACCTGACTGCAGGCGACGTTGACTACTTTGTTACGCATCAGCCTAACCCTCAATTTCCAGTTAAAGTCGCGAAGCAACTCGGCTTCAAAGAAGAGCAGTACGCTGTTTCGCTTCAAGTTAACAAGTTCGGTAACACTTACTCTGGCTGTTCCCCTGTAGGCTTGGCTGCGGTGCTTGACGTTGCGAAGCCTGAAGAGCGCATCTTGATAACAAGCTACGGGTCCGGTGCGGGAAGCGATTCGTACCTGCTGAGGACTACAAGCCAGCTTGTTGACAAGAGGAAACGTCAAAAGCTTAACGTTAAGTTCCAAGCGGAAAACCCGTTTGTGGAGTACGTTGACTACACAACTTACCGGCGACTCAAGCTTGGAATGTAGAATCTTTAATAAATGTGATTATGATGATGTGATGAACGGAGCGGATAAATGTGGTAGCTAAAGAGATTCTGGAAGTGCTGTATGCACCTCATAAAGTGTTCAAAAAAATAGTTCAAAATCCTGGTTACTTGGGGCCTTTCCTTCTGCTGCTCATTTTTGTACTGGGTCAAGTTGGGGGGTCTTACATGGTTGCCACCCGCTCCTATGTTGAAACAACATCGCCTCAAACGGCACCTTTAGTTGCGCAAGGAGACTTGTGGACGGAGGCTGCGTCATATTGGCATGCAAACGATGGCGTCACTGTCAGCAACAACACTATCGACTACATAAACGGTACTTTAGCGACTGCCAGTATTGAATTTACAGCCTCTGACGCCAACAACGTTTCGATGGAAATCAACTTTGACGGGTCAGTACGGTGCGCAGCCGACGCCTTCCAGAATGTTTCTTTCAGAGTGAAACAGGTGACACCTAGCGATACACCTGAAAACGTGTCTCTTTACCTTTACTCGCTAAGCGACTCATACTTTTATTACGATTTAACCAGTGAATTCTCAAGCAGCACCGTTGACCAGTGGAACAACATAACCCTCACAACTGGAGATGGCGCTGCAGGCTGGGAGAACAACGGTGCCACATGGGAAAATATAACTGGCTTGAAACTTGAGTTCACATGGTCAGAAACCGCAAACGTTGACTTGCTGGTTGACAGGTTGTTTTTCAAAGGTGACTATGAAGGATTATACGGCCTCTACGGCGTTTCATACCTTGCCAACGCAGCGCTGAACGCGTTTGCGCCGTTTCTTTTTGAGTGGCTTCTGTTGACGGGGCTCATGTACGTGATGATTAAAGGGTTGAAAGGCAGCGTAATTTGGCGACCGTTAATGGTGGCCGTTGGCTTCTCGCTGATAGTTATCGCCATTCAATCAATAATACTCGTGGCGGTTTACAGTGCATTGCCTGATGTGTATTACCCGCTTGAAGTATTAGCAGGCTCTAACGAAGAATTCACGGTGGCTTACCAAGTCATTTTAGACACCATCGCTGACGTAACGTTGGCAGTTGCTGTAGTCCAAGCATTTTCATACATTTGGACTGTTGTGTTGGGTACTTTCGTAGTCCGTGCAGTAACAGGTGACAAGAAAATCGCAGAGCAAGCAACCATGAGCGCAACTGTTTCAGAAGCTACTACTAGCATCGAAGCGGTCCCGTTCAGCTGGATGAAATGTCTTCTAGTGTCAGGTTTGAGCCTGTTCGTGACAATTATCGTCTTAGGATTATTTGGATTATAACCTGACAAGTGAAACAAGGGTAACAGAAGCAAAAACCAGCGCAGAACCACTCTCAGACGCCCCGATTGACTATTTACACGGGTTTTGTGAATGGTTAGCAAGGTTTATATGGAGTAACGGGCAATTCTGCAAGTAAAGCCTTAACCCAAACCCGTGCAAAACGACGCATACGGTTCAGGTAAAAGGCATCGATGGAGAATGAAAAAGTGAACATTAAAGATTTGAGGAACGGAATGAAACGGGTTACCGTTGAAGCAAATGTTGTGGAGAAAGGTGAAACCCGAGAAGTTAGATCCAGATATAAAGATGAAACTTACAATGTAGCTGACGCGGTAGTCGCCGACGAAACAGGAAGCATAAAACTGACACTTTGGAATGAGCAGATAGACCAAGTGGAAGTCGGCAACAAAATTAAAATAGAAAACGGCTACATAACCAGCTTCAAAGGCGAAATCCAGCTTAACGTCGGCAAATTCGGAACAATGACCGTTGAATAAACGCGGCCAACCACCAGCGTTTTCCAAAACCTAAATCCAACATTTTACAAGCCGAAGGCGTAGGCAAGCTCTGTGTAGGCTAAGTTTTCTTTTTGAAGAAAATCCAGTTTTTCTTATCTTTTAACCTTACCAGCACATAAGCACCGTTTAGCTTGGCGCCGTCGATTTCAATAATGAGCTTGTTCTCTTTGCGGTCTACTAGCTGGTATGTTCCTTTATCCCAAATTTCCACTGTGCCCGCGCCGTATTCACCCTCAGGTATTATGCCTTCAAAACTTGCGTATTCAACCGGGTGATCCTCAACCTGTACTGCCAACCGCTTCACACCCACTGAAACAGGTGGTTCCTTAGGCACTGCCCAACTTTTCAGCACTCCATCCATTTCCAACCGCAAATCAAAATGTAAATGCGACGCAGCATGCTTCTGAATCACGTAGATTCTACGTTCACCTTCGTTTACTTCGCCTTTAGGCTCTCTCGTTTTCTGAAAATCCCTCTTTCTCCGATACTCATTAAGACTCAATTTTCCTCACTAACCAGCGGAGACCAGCCACTATAATATGTTTCTTTTCTGGAAAGCTGGCGTGGTCTATCCCTGCAACTCCCGCAGTATAGTTTGTTATTTTCAATAAGAAGGCGGGCTTTCTGAGCAGATGAAGTTCAGTGGATTTTCGGTTGTTATGTCATGAAATTCTTGACGGTTTCGTAGAGTACACTTGTTCCGAAGATGAGGTTTTTTATGCTGATGCGCTCGTCTATGCCGTGTTCTAGTTTGATTATCTTGCCTGAGACAATTTCTGGATACATGGGGTGGAAGCCGTAGCATACACTGCCTTTTCTTCGGAAGAAGCGTGAATCAGTTCCACCGGTTGTAAGCATGGGCGTCACTCCGCAGTTGTGTTCAAACTCTTGGAGCACATTGGCGATTGTAGTGTAAAGCGGGGTTTCTGCTGTTGATTCTGATGGTTCCTGTGTCTGTAATTCTTTAAACACAAGTTTTTCCGAGTCAACCTCACCAAGCAACGTTTTAATTAAACCAATCGTTTGCGTTGATTCTTGTCCAGGCAAGATTCTGCAGTCAAACACGGTTTCGCACTCCGAAGGAATGATGTTTTCTTTAATGCCGCCATGAATGATTGTGGGCGTGACAGTCATTTTAAGTCTCGGTCGAATTTCCTCTGCCAGCTGCGGCGTAGTTTTCGATAATTCGTCCAGTATTTGGTCGCTACGCTCAGGGGTCCTCAGCAAACGTGTAAAAGGCTCTTTCAGAGTCGGGTCTTGCCGAGCAAGCTCTTCAAGAAACTTTTTCACTGTTGGAACAAGCGAGACCTTTGACTGGTAGTTTCCAAGCTTCGCTATAACTTTGTTCATCCGCATTATGGCGTTGTCCGCCACGTTAGGCATTGAACCGTGGCCTGGAGTGCCTTTTGCTTTAACTTTGAACCATAAAATGCCCTTCTCTGCGGTTTGCACCGTGAACACGTTTCCGTTCCGTGTTGGCATCGCCGAGCCGCCTCCTTCATTCA
The DNA here is from genome assembly GCA_016927895.1 of Candidatus Bathyarchaeota archaeon. Lineage (GTDB taxonomy): Archaea > Thermoproteota > Bathyarchaeia > Bathyarchaeales > Bathycorpusculaceae > SG8-32-3. The sequence continues at coordinate 27,588 of JAFGLT010000012.1, forward strand.
AAACGTAAGGCGCGTAAATCTTCTCAGGGTGATTACGTAAGAGGTAATCCGCCCCTGACAAGCCGCCCTGCTCCTCGTCAGCTGTCGCAGCTAAAATCACGTCGCCTTTAAGCTTCACCCCGTTTCTCTTCAGTAGCTTCATAACCATGACTTCAATTGCAGTCATGCCCTTCATATCCAAAGCGCCACGACCCCAAACAAAACCGTCCTTAACCACGCCGCCGAACGGGTCTACGCTCCATTCTTTCGCGTCAGCAGCGACCACATCCAAGTGAGAAAGCAACAGCAAATTCGGCTTTTCACCGGTTCCCTTCAAACGAGTAATAACGCTGCCTCTTTCAGGAGCAGACTCTAAAATCTCACATTCAAAGCCTTCGCTCCTGAGGCTTTCAGCCACATATTTGGCTGCTACCGTCTCGTTTCCAGGCGGGTTAGTTGTGTTTATGCGAATAAGCTCGCAGAGGAACTTTGTTACTTCTTCCTCAACTTCCTTGAGTAACTTAGCATGCATTTCATTAATCACCCAGCCACAATTTTTAATAACACAACTCTCTTAAAATTTTCCTATGCATTATAATCATTTTCATATACCTTCTATGCCCTTTGATGAACTGAATTCGCACTATAAAACAATGAAGTTTATATATGAAAGTAAAAATGCTTATGGGGTAAAAGGTAGATTCGAATGAAGGAACTTAAGCCCATCGATTACAAGCTGTTGTTTGAGTTAATGAAGGATTCACATAGAAGTGACAGGCAACTAGCTAAGGCTTTGGGAGTATCTCAGCCCACTGTAACCCGAAGGAGAGCCCTACTAGAAGAAAACTACATAGAAGGCTACACAATCATACCGAAATTCGGAAAAATCGGGTTTGAAATTGCCGCGTTCACTTTCCTTAAAAGCAAACTTAAACAACAAACAGGAAAAGAAAGGCAAGACGCCATCAAAAAAATGAATGAATGGTACATGAACCAGCCGAACGTTCTCCTCGTTCAAGATGGAAGAGGAATGGGCTGGGACGCAGTCTGCGTGTCGCTTCACAAAAACTTTACAGACTTCGCTGACTTCATAAGGATTCAGGATTCAGAACTGTCAGACTGGATAATTGAAAACCAATCTTTCAACGCAGACCTGAAAAATGGCGGAGCAATCAAGCCCTTCCACTTGAAATATCTCGCAAAACCTGAGTAATCAAAACCCAAAAATCGCATACCGCGTAAAAGGCGGTCATTGCGTGCTTCTTTTTTTCCAATCTTCTTGCAGCTTAACGGCGAGGTTTCCATTTTCCAATATGAATGCGCCTCTATAACCACAGTTTCTACACTCCCAAAGCGACCAGAACTGAGGCATACCTTGAGCCCAGAACACGTCGGTTGAGCCGCACTTAGGGCAGAACTTGACTGAGAACATGGTTTTCTGCGGCTTCTCCTTTTCCTGTGGCTTTCCCGCCAGTATGAGTCACCCACCTTTTCTTTTCACGGATTTCTTCAGCAGCCTCTTCTTTGGAAGTTTAGGTTTTTTCACGCGTTCTGCATCTGTCACAGCCAAAACTTAACCCCCGTAAACTCTATGGCGGTTACCTGATTTAAGGTTGACACCACCTGAGGAGTTGAAGTACTTTTAAAAACAGCTTTTTACGCTGAAGCAGCTTGAGATGAAGGTGAATACTTATTATCTTTTACATTATTACTCTAAGGAACAAGCAGGCTGCTTGAAAAAGGGCGAAAACAATGACCAGCGAGCTGACAATGATTTCGCGCGAGATGGCAAACGTTAAAGTGTCAAAAACAGTGGGTTTAATTTCAGACACGCATGTGCCTTCAAGAGCAAGCTGCATCCCCAAGATGGTTTTCAAAATTTTCGAGAACGTGGATTTCATTATCCACGCAGGTGACCTAGTACAACTAGAGGTAATTGACGAGCTGGAGCATCTTGCCCCTGTTTTGGCTGTTCACGGTAACATGGACGGGCCAGAGGTCAGCGGTGCTTTGCCTAAGCTTAACTCCTTGAAGCTTTACGGTTGGAAAATAGGTGTCATGCATGACCCGAACACCATGTTCGGTATGGGCAGAATGCGGGAGCTTGCAAAGCAAAACGGTTTTGACGTGTTCGTTTATGGGCACACGCACAACGCCAACATCAAATGGGAGGGAAAACACCTTTACATAAACCCGGGAAGCCCTACAAACCCCCTGTCTTCTTTCACAAACAAGCCCTCAGTGGCGTTACTAAAAATCACTAAGGACGCCATAACACCCGAAATAATTCATGTTTAACAACTCTTTTCAGTTTCAACTTCAAAGTCAATTTGCCGCGAGTAACCCCATCCTGCTTTTACTTTAACTCACCTCTCCACAGCGTCCACAAGTAGTTTTTACACGTGTTTTAAAAGCAATTTTCACTTACAACACGTTACTGGAATAGTGAGGTTTACAGAAATGGAACATTGTAAAAATCCTTGGAAAAACACTTGCAAAAGCGGAAACATCCAACTTTACATTCAGTTTAAAGGCGAAAAATTACCCATATGCAAAAAATGCTGGAGTAACTTAGCTGACAAAGAAGTCAGTTGGGGTGATTAACCATGGAAAGTTTCAGCGTGAACAGCGCCAAATCCTTTTTGGGAAAACACGTCAACCTCCACTTGAAAGACGGCGCAGTGATAGTTAACGTGCAGTTAACCAGCATCAAAAAGAATGACTACGGAAAAGGGCGCCTCATTGAATACGTTGCTTACGGAAACCGCAAAACCTCTTGCGTACCGCTTAGAAACATCGCGTGGGCAGAACTGTTAAACCTGAGCCTTCTGGAAACTGCCGGCTAAAACGGACCTGAAACGATGAAATGCGTGGAAACTAACAAAAGCTGAATATAGCCGCGAAAATAAGATACGGTCATGCACTGTTTACGTTGCGGGGTTTGCTGCACAGAAACCGAAATGTTGCTTTCTAACAAGGACATCGAACGGTTAGAGAAAAAAGGCTACGATAGAAACTTTTTTGTTCGCTTCGACTCTGAAGGTTACGCTACACTAAGAAACCACCGTGGCTACTGCGTTTTCTATGACACTGAAAAAAGACGCTGCAAAGTTCGCGCTCAGAGACCTTCAGGCTGCCGCGTTTACCCTGTTATCTACGACGAAAACAAAGGCATAACAGTAGACACCATATGCCCCAGCCGCAACTCAGTTACCGACAAGCAAAAAGCAAAAAGAGGCGCAAAAGTCCTCAAACTCCTAAAAACAATAGACGCCGAAGCAAAACAGAGACGAAAACACAAGTGAACGCCATACTGAATTATTTTGCGCCGTGATAAACCCCCTCCCATTTTTCTGCATGCATTTTCTATTAGGATTCTAATATACTGGTGTTTTTTGGGTGGGAACTGCGGTTTAGGGGGGTGTGGCGAGACTAGAATTTTTAAGGTAAAAGCGTTAAATTATTAGCTGGTGTAGGATGGTTATGAAAGACGTTGATTTCTTGAGGGCTATACTTGAAACTAGTATACTCTATGTTGATATGATTGAGCAGTCAACCTTGTCTAAAAAGCCTGAGGAGAAGAGTGAAGCGAAGCCTGTGAAATTTGGTTTTTGTAAATGCGCTGACTGTGAGAACTTGAAGTGGTTAGCGCATGCGAATAAAAGGAAACGGTTGATTCTTGTTTCGAAGAAGGCTTTTGAGAAGGAAATGAACAACAGGGCTAATATGGGAATGGGCTTCTTCATATTGATCTATGCCATGATGCGCGCGTACCTGCAGATTCTGCATCCTTACTCTAAACCAAAAACAATTGAAAGCAAAACCAACCGATACTTCAAAAAGGCAATGCAAGTAGTAGCGAAAGACGGGTTAAAGGCCATCCTGAACAAAATAAGTGTGTGAGCGTCTACTACGCAAAAGTCTCTGAAAAACCTCTTAAGTCAAAAAAGTAAACCTTTTTGGGTTGGCGTGTTGGACGTAACACCACGAGAGTGGTGACGTCTCCACAGTTTCCCTTTTTTCTATTTGTTACTTGATTTGTGACCGAGGTGAAGTAGGCTGTTTCGTTTTAGGCATGTTTCCCATGTACCACGTAACCTTTTCCCCTTTTTCTTGCCAATAAAGGTTTAAGTTCGGATATTAAAAAATAAAGCGAATTATGTATTAAAAGAAAAAGAATTAGGCATTTTCTGCTCTGTGACGCTTGCATTCCCATAATGTTTTTCC